>JBAYJH010000047.1:0-22745 GCA_041665185.1 Sterolibacterium sp. | reverse complement strand
GCCCCGGCAACTTGCAGTACGTACCGATGCAAGCGGGTATGGGTCAGATGCCTCGACTGGCCAGCGACTTTGTGCCGATGGCGGGATATACGTTGCCGCACGACTTCGTCGCGCCCAATGGATTTGTTCTACCGCCGGGTCTCACGATGCCGGCCGGCGCGACAGTCCCGTTTGCCGATCCGGTGGTCATGCCGAACCAATCAACCACGCCAGGCGTCGTGGAAGTCAATCTGGATGCGCGCCTGGCTCTGGTCAATATCAACGGTGCCGTGGCGAATCTGATGACGTACAACGGCCATTATCCGGCACCGACGATCAAGGTCAGACGAGGTGACATTCTCAAGGTCCATTTCACCAACTCCCTTCCGGATACTGGACTTAACTTGCTTGGCCATCAGCGGGGCACCACCAATCTTCATACCCATGGCTTCCATGTCTCGCCTAGCGGTAATTCGGATAATCCGATGTTGCAAGTCAAGTCAGGCGCCTCATTCGACTATGTTTACGACTTGTCGCGCCACCCGGCGGGCAATCTCAACTATTACCATCCCCACAGCCATGGCGCGTCCGCGGAGCAGCTTTGGGGTGGTCTGGCCGGTGCCATCGAAGTCGCCGACGACGATAACGCTCTTGCCGGGTTCGAAACCCATACCTTGGTGCTCAAGGACATTAGCCTGAGTGGTTCCGCTGCGGCTCCCCACTCAGGGCTGACGGACTACATGCTGGGCAAGGAAGGCAACATCGTCATGGTTAATGGCCAGGTCAATCCGACGCTGGCCATGCAACCGGGACAGGTCCAGCGTTGGCGGATCCTCAATGCCAGCAACGCACGCTTCTACAAACTGAGTTTGGCCAACCATACGTTACAAATCATCGGTACGGATGGCGGTTTGCTGGACAAGCCGTATCCGGTAAGCACCATCCTTGTTTCACCGGGTGAGCGGCTGGATGTGCTGATCAAGGCGTCTTCGACCGCAGGAAGTTACAAGTTGGTGGCATTACCGTATTACCGTGGTGGCATGATGATGGGGAGCACACAGGTCGTGTTGATGACCACTGCCGTTTCGGGAGAGGCTCTATCCCAGGACATTCCCCAGACGATCGATCCGACCGCCGTCAGGCTTGTCGCCCCGGCAGACGTCACTAACAGGCGGCTGGTGTTAGGAATGGGCATGATGGGCGGGATGATGGGTGGTGGAATGTCGTCATTCGGAATGATGGGCGGCACCTTGTCCAATAGTATGTCAAGCACCTTCGCCACCATCAATGGGGTTCCGTTCACAGAAACGACCGCATACACCGTGAATTCGCGACTGAACACTCATGAGATCTGGGAAATCATCAATCAGAGCTTCATGGACCATCCGTTCCATCTACACGTTAATAGTGCCCAGGTGATGTCAGTAACGGGGGGCGACAGGAGCTATGCAGCGCTCTATACGACGGCTCCCGCCAGAAAGGATACGGTCATCGTTCCGAGTGGCGGCAGCGTCAGGCTGCTGGTCCCAATCGCCGACTTTGTTGGGGATACGGTTTTCCATTGCCACATCCTCGAGCATGAGGACCTCGGCATGATGGGGGTATGGAGCATCAAGTGAGGACAGCAGGTGCAAATTGGATCATCGCGGCCTGATGAAATTCTTCACTGGCAGGCTTGGCTCCAACATTTAGCACCAGAGGAGAAAACATTGTGCGTCGTTTGTTAGTGAAATCCATTCTCGTAGTATCGATCAGCCTCACCACAATCTTGTCCGGTTGCATGATGGTTCCGATGATGATCGGGTCGAACATGGGGAACACGACACACACGATTGTTGTGAGTGGATCGAGGTTTCCCGGTGACATCTTTCGCGACGCTGCGATCCGGGCTGGTGGGGTAGTCACGGTAAGTACGCAGGATTATGCGAAAGCAGAGTTCTCGGCAGCAGCCGTAAAGGTCGAGCTGCAAACGGTCAAGCCCGGTGAGTATCAATTATTTGGCAGCTCGAACGCCGGTTCCATGATGCCGATGAAGATCTTCAATGACGTCAGCGAGACAACGCAGAAAATTGCAGATCAACTCGCGGCAAATGACTTCACGATCCTCGGACATTTGAACCACCGGGGCATGTGAGCCGCCCTGATAGCAGCTGTGAGTGACCGCAGCCGGAGCAAGCAGTCGCCGTTTGGTGTGCAGCTAAGCGATCGCACCTCGCGGATGCTCATTACCCGCACTGCCACTGAGTCTGTTCCTGACAAAAATGTAATCGATCTTTTCGTGGGAAGTTGTTACACTCCGCACCGCAATGCGCAATTTGATCACCCTTATCCTGTCGATGTTTCTTTCGATGAACGCTGCTCATGCAGCAGTTGTCGGCATTTGCGACGCGTTGGAACAAGGGGCTGCACACGGAGTTGCGGCGGAACATCGCGCTCATTTCGGACACCACAGCCATCATGCCCAAGGCGCTGATGCCGCGTCCGACAAGGTTTCCGATGCCTCCGCAAAAACCGCCGGCGCCGATCAGAAAAGTCCGACGACAACCCCTTCAGACCACTCCCACGCCCACCCCTCGTTTTCTACTCTGCTGCCAGGCAGTGTGGTTGTTTCGGCCGTTTCCAAACGCGACGTGATGACCACGTCACTCTCCGACGTCTTCGTGTCGGCCCACCCGTCGCGCCTCGAACGTCCCCCCAGAGCGTCGCTCGCCTAGTTCGGCGGGACCGCCTCCACTTTTCCTTAAAGTAGTTTGTCGTACGTGAGCCCGGTCGCGGGTTTGCGTCGTATCCCGCCGAAATCCTGTTTGTTCAACTCTTGCGTTGAGGATTTCGATGTATCGACATGTGCCGAATTACCAGTTGACTGTCGCGCGCAGGGCGTTCGCGGCGGCAATTGTGCTGACCTGGGTCACCGGGCTGGCAAACACGCCTTGGGCTACCGCTGCGCCAACCGAATCCACTGAGAGGCCAGCCCCACAGCCCCTAACCCAGTCGGAACTCGGCGAACTCACGCTGCGTGACGCGCTCGCGCTCGCCTTGGCGCGCAACCCGGAACTGGCGGCGTTTTCCCAAGAGCTTCGCGCCACCGAGGGGGCTGTGCTACAAGCCGGGGTGCTACCGAATCCAATACTCGAAATCGGTCGCGACAACCTCAGCAACGTCCGCAAGACCGAGGCTGGAGACCGGACGACATCCCTCCAGCTCGGCCAACTGATCGAACTGGGCGGCAAGCGTGCAGCGCGGGTCCGTCTGGCGGAGACCGGTCGTGACCTGGCCAATTGGGACTATGAGACCAAGCGGATCGCCATACTGTCGCAAGTCGCCCAGCGCCTTGTCGATGTGCTCGCCTCCCAGAGCCGGAAATCCCTGGCGGAGGAGACCGTGACCCTCACCCAACAGGTTGCCGACGCAGCGGCGAAGCGTGTCCTGGCCGGCAAGGTGTCGCCGGTCGAGGAAACCAAGGCCCGCCTTGCGCTGGCATCGGCCGAGGTGGAATTCGAGCAGGCGAAACGCGAACTGATTTCCACCCGTCAGGCGCTCGGCGCACTCTGGGGCGAGCCCAACCCGCGATTCGACAAGGCGATCGGCGATCTAGCGCAAACCGTAACCCTGCCCGCTTACGAAAAACTTGCCGAGCGCGTGCGCAACAACCCGGAACTGGCGCGCTGGTCCACCGAGCTCGCCCGCCGCCAGGCGGGGGTCGAGGCGGAGCGGGCCAAGGCCGTGCCCGATATCACGCTGAGCGCCGGCACCACCCGTTTTTCGCAATTCGACGACCGCGCTTACATGGTTGGGATCAGTATTCCCATTCCTCTCTTCGACCGCAACCGTGGCGGCATCCTCGAGGCGAACCGACGTCTGGACAAGGCGAGCGACGAGCAGCGCGCGGTGGAAACCCGGCTGACCACCGAACTTGGGCAATCCTATCAGCGCCTTGCTGCGGTCGATAAGGAAATCCAAATCCTGCGCACGACCCTGTTACCGGGAGCCCAGGGAGCCTTCGATGCAGCCATCCAGGGCTACAAACTTGGCAAATTTGGCTTTCTCGATGTCCTGGATGCACAACGCACCTTGTTCCATGCGCGTTCCCAGAATCTGCGCGCCCTCACCGACTACCAGCGAGGTGTCATCGAGATCGAGCGGCTGATCGGCGGTCCATTGAATGCCCCGCTCGCTCCCTCCAGCCAAAAGGTGGTCCAGCAATGAACAAGGAATCGATGATGAAAAACAGAACGTTTTGGGTCACCGCCGGCATCCTCGCGGCAGGTGTGGTGTTGGGCGGGCTCATCTTGCTGGGCGCGAAGCCTGCGGTGACCGGCGACGCGCATGGGGGCAAGGCGCCAGCGCATGCCGAAGGGGAGAAGGGCCTCGGCGCGGAGGAGACCGTCAAGGGCTCGCATGGCGGCCGGCTGTTTTCGCAAGGAGACTTTGCGGTGGAAATCGCGATCTTCGAGCAGGGCGTGCCGCCGGAGTTTCGTGTCTATGCCTTGGAAAAGGGCAAACCCGTCGCCTCCGGCGAACTGAGCTTGCAACTCCAGCTTGAGCGACTGGGAGCCCAGCCAGAAACCATCGGGTTCAAACCAGAGAAGGAATTTCTGCGCAGCGATAGGACGATCCTCGAACCCCACTCCTTCAAGGTCACGCTGGCGGCCAACCACAAAGGCCAAGCCTATCGCTGGACCTACGAACAGGAAGAGGGCCGGGTGCGCATGGACGATGCCGCAGCGAAGAATGCCGGTATTGAGGTGCAGACAGCCGGGCCGATGAAAATCAGTTCCAAGCTAGAGCTTTCCGGCGAGATTCAGTTCAACCAGGACCGGCTCGCCCACGTGGTGCCACGGCTCGCCGGCGTGGTGGTGCGCTCAGCGAAAAATCTGGGCGACCAGGTGAAGAAAGGTGACGTGCTCGCGGTGCTGGAGAGCCAGAGTCTGGCGGACCTGAAGAGCGAGTTTCTGGCAACCAGCAAACGCCTGGAACTGGCGCGAACCACCTTTGAGCGTGAGAAACGCTTGTGGGAAGACAAAATCTCGGCCCAGCAGGATTATCTCGCCGCCCGCCAGGCGCTGAGCGAGGCGGAAATCGCCCACAACAGTGTGTCGCAGAAGCTGCTCGCGCTCGGGCTGTCCCGCGACGCCATGATGCGCGTAGGAACCGACGGGCTGACCCGTTACGAGATACATGCACCGCTCGACGGCATGGTGATCGAGAAGCACCTAGCGCTGGGCGAGGCGGTCAAGGAGGACGCGAGCATCTTCACCATCGCCGATCTCTCCACCGTCTGGGCGGAGATGACCGTCTATCCCAAGGATATCAACACGGTGAAGCTCGGCCAGAAGGTCGTCGTGCGGGCAGCCGCCCTCAATGCCGTCGCCACAGGACGAGTGGCCTATGTCGGCTCGTTGGTCGGTGAGCAGACGCGGTCGGCCAAAGCGCGCGTGACGCTGCCAAACCCCGATCACAATTGGCGGCCGGGACTGTTCGTCACCATGGAGCTGGACCAAAACGAACGAGAGGTGCCAGTGGCGGTGCCGGTGGGCGCAGTTCAAAGCGTTCGTGACTGGAAAGTGGTATTCGGCCGCTATGGCGAGTTCTTCGAACTGCGGCCATTGGAACTGGGCGTGAGCGACGGTAAATGGATCGAAGTGGTTAAGGGACTTCCCGCCGGGACTCGCTATGCAGCAACGGGCAGTTTCATTCTCAAGGCCGACCTAGGCAAGGCCGGCGCCAGCCACGATCACTAGCGGGAGACCCTCCATGAAACAAATCATCGCAGTCATACAGCCGCACATGCTGGACAAGGTTGAACATG
Organism: Sterolibacterium sp.; assembly: GCA_041665185.1. Classification (GTDB taxonomy): domain Bacteria; phylum Pseudomonadota; class Gammaproteobacteria; order Burkholderiales; family Rhodocyclaceae; genus JACRAR01. The sequence goes on along the minus strand of JBAYJH010000047.1, from coordinate 16,957 downwards.
CGCTGCACGCGCTACCCCACTTTCCCGGCTTCACCTTGCTGCGTGCCAAGGGCCACGGCCGTGGTCGCGCGCCGGGTCACGCCTTCCATGTCACCGAATGGGACCTGTTCGAACACGACAAGGTCGCGCTTCTAATTGTGAGTTCCGATGAGTTCGCCCCCGGGATCGTCAAAGCCATTGAGCAGAACGCCCATACCGGCAGATCGGGCGATGGCGTGATCGTGGTGACCGAGGCGACCGAAGTCGTTCGCATTGGCACCGGCGAACGCGGCGACGACGCTGTCTGATAGGAAAACGAGATGCTTGAAAGAATTTTACGGTTCGCAATCCACCAGCGCTGGCTAATCCTGATCGCCGTCGCCGCCATGGCAGCGCTGGGGATCTTCAACTACCAGCGCCTGCCCATCGATGCGGTCCCCGATATCACCAACGTCCAGGTGCAGATCAACACCGGGGCGCCCGGCTACTCCCCCCTGGAAGCGGAGCAACGCATCACTTTCCCGATCGAAACAGCCATGGCGGGCCTGCCCAACCTGGAGCAGACGCGCTCTCTGTCGCGCTATGGATTGTCGCAAGTGACGGTGATCTTCAAGGACGGCACTGACATCTACTTCGCACGGCAACTCGTCAATGAGCGCATCCAGGAGGTGCGCGACAAACTGCCTTCCGGTGTCGAGTCGGCGATGGGGCCCATCGCCACGGGGTTGGGCGAAATCTTCATGTGGACCGTCGAACCCAAGGACGGCGCGCGCAAGCCCGACGGTGGCGAATACACGCCGACGGACCTGCGCACCATCCAGGACTGGATTGTGCGGCCGCAACTGCGCAATATCCCCGGGGTCACCGAAATCAACACTATCGGTGGTTACGTCAAGCAGTTCCACGTCACGCCCGACCCGGCCAAGCTGATCGGCTACGGACTGTCCTTTCACGACATCCTGGAAGCGCTGGCGAAGAACAACGCCAACGTCGGCGCCGGCTACATCGAGAAGAGCGGCGAACAATATCTGGTTCGCGCTCCCGGACAGGTGACGACGCTGGATGAGATCGGCGACATCGTCATCCGCAGCGAGCACGGTGTACCGATCCGCGTCAAGGACGTGGCCGAGGTGATGCTGGGCAAGGAATTGCGAACCGGCGCCGCCACCGAAAACGGCAAGGAGGTGGTGCTGGGCACCGTGTTCATGCTCATGGGCGAGAACAGCCGCACCGTGTCGCAGCGGGTGGCGGCCAAACTCACCGAGGTGAACCGCTCGCTACCGTCAGGCGTCGAGGCCAAAACGGTGTATGACCGCACCAGGCTGGTCGAGCGCACCATTCAGACCGTCACCACTAACCTGCTGGAGGGGGCGGTGCTGGTGATCGTCGTACTCCTTGCCCTGCTTGGCAACTGGCGTGCCGCATTACTCACGGCAGCGGTCATACCGCTATCGATGCTGTTTCTCATTACCGGCATGGTGGAAAAGAAGGTCAGTGCCAATCTGATGAGCCTCGGGGCGCTGGACTTCGGCCTGATCGTGGATGGCGCGGTCATCATCGTCGAAAACTGTCTGCGCCGGATGGCTGCCGAGCAGCACCGACTGGGGCGCATCCTCGACAAGAGCGAACGCTTCCAGGCCGTCTACGAGGCGACCCGGGAGGTGTTCCGGCCGAGCCTGGTGAGCGTGATCGTGGTGGCGCTGGTGAACATTCCAATCTTCACGCTCACTGGGGTTGAAGGAAAGATGTTCCACCCCATGGCATTTACCGTCGTGGTCGCCTTGCTGGGCGCCCTGATCCTCTCCGTTACCTTTGTCCCTGCTGCTGTTGCGCTGTTTGTCACCGGCCGAATCGAGGAGCAGGAGAACCGGGCGATGCAATGGGTGCGCAAAGTGTACCGGACAGCCCTGGCATTCGTGCTGAGGAACAGCGCACCCACAATCGCCCTGGCGGTGGTCGCCATTGGATTGAGCGTGCTGCTTGCCACCCGCATGGGAGCCGAGTTCGTTCCCAGTCTGAACGAGGGCGACATCGCTTTGCACGCCTTGCGCATCCCCGGCACCAGCCTCACTCAGGCTATCGAGATGCAGCGGGTATTGGAAAAACGCATCAAGGCTTTCCCAGAGGTGGATTTGATCTTCTCGAAGATCGGTACTGCCGAGATCGCCACCGATCCGATGCCGCCATCCGTGTCAGACAACTTCGTGATGCTGAAGCCTCAATCCGAGTGGCCAGACCCGAAACGTCCCAGGGACGAACTGGTCAAGGCGATGCAGGAGGCGGTGGAACAGATTCCCGGCAACAATTACGAGTTCACCCAGCCGATCCAGATGCGTTTCAATGAACTGATTTCAGGCGTGCGCTCGGATGTCGCGGTAAAGATATTCGGCGACGATCTGAACAAACTGCTCGAATCAGGTGAGGATATTGCCAAAGTTCTGGAAAAGATTTCCGGCGCCGCGGACGTGAAGGTCGAGCAGATCACAGGTTTGCCGATGCTCACCGTGAAAATCGACCGGCAAAAGATATCCCGCTACGGACTGAACGTCGCCGATGTGCAGCAGGTGGTCGAGGTCGCGGTGGGTGGCAAGGAGGCCGGTCAGGTGTTTGAGGGCGACCGGCGTTTCGATCTGCTGGTGCGCTTGCCCGAGCACCTGCGCGAGGACATGGAGGCCATGAAGCGCCTGCCGGTGCGACTACCGGCCAGCGGCGAGGCCCGGCCCGCCTATGTGGCCCTGGGTGAACTGGCCCAGTTCGAGATAGCCCCCGGCCCCAACCAGGTGAGTCGCGAGAATGGCAAGCGTTTTGCGGTGGTGACCGCCAACGTACGTGGCCGCGATCTTGGCTCCTTCGTCGTGGAGGCGCGCGAACGCATCGCGAGTCAAGTCAAACTGCCGGAAGGCTACTGGCTTGCCTATGGCGGTACGTTCGAGCAACTTGCATCGGCCGCCGCCCGCTTACAGGTGGTGGTGCCGCTCTCCCTTGCGTTGATCTTCGGCCTGCTGTTCATGACCTTCGGTTCGGCCAAGGACGCCGCGCTAGTCTTCAGCGGTGTGCCACTGGCGCTCACCGGCGGAGTTGCGGCGCTGTGGCTGCGGGACATCCCGTTGTCGATTTCGGCCGGCATCGGCTTCATTACCCTCTCTGGCGTGGCAGTGCTCACGGGCTTGGTGATTGTTTCCTGCATCCGCGATTTGCGGGCGCAGGGGATGGGCATCGACGAGGCCATCACCGAAGGCGCGCTCACCCGATTACGACCCGTGCTGATGATCGCTCTGGTGGCGAGTCTCGGATTCCTTCCTATGGCGCTCAACACCGGTGCCGGTGCAGAGGTGCAGCGGCCGCTTGCCACCGTGGTCATTGGCGGGATCCTATCGGCCACGTTGCTGACGCTGCTGGTGTTGCCGGTGCTGTACCGCCTGTTTCACCGGGAGGCAGAGGTTCAACTCTGAGAACCTGAACTCAATGTGCCCACATGGCTACTGAAAAACTCAAACTCGATCTCGCACTCGTGCTGCCGGACATCCCGGACGAACAGGATGCTTGCGTCGAACGTCTCACCATGCTGCTTCGCGACCAGGGCATAGACCGTTCCCACATCGTACGCGACGGGACCACTGCGCAACTGTGCCTGCACTACGATCCGAAGCGCTTCGGCCTGACGGAAGTCCGCCAGCTCGCCGCCGCCGCTGGTGCATCGCTTGGCCGGCGCTTTGTGCATGAAAGCCTGCGCATCGATGGCATGGACTGCCCCACCTGCGCCACCGTGATCGAGCATGCCCTGCAACGCATGGACGGCGTGCTGGAAGCCTCGGTGAGCTACGCGGCGGAATGCCTGCGACTGGAATTCGACAGCGAAAAGACCTCACACCAGGAGGTGGTGCGCCGACTCGATGCACTGGGCTACCGCATTGTGGCGGAGGAAGGTGAAGCCGGCGGGTGGGCCGAGTACCAGGAACTGGCGTTGAGCCTAGCTGCCGGCGCGCTACTGCTGGCCGGCTGGCTCGTGTCTCTGGCCGGTGCGCCGAACACTGTGTCGCTTGGGCTGTACGCGACGGCGTGTACGTTCGGCGGATTCTTCACCCTGCGCGACGCGGTGCAGAGCCTGGGCGCGAAGCGCTTCGATATCGACACCCTGATGCTGGTCGCCGCGCTGGGTGCCGCGGCACTGGGCAAGTGGGCCGAGGCTGCGCTGCTGTTGTTCCTGTTCAGCCTCGGGCACGCGCTGGAGCATCTGGCCATGGATCGCGCGCGCCGCGCAATCGAGGCCCTGGCCGAGTTGGCGCCGAAAGTAGCCCTGGTGCGGCGCGACGGTGCCGAGATCGAAGTCACGGTGGACAAGCTGCTACGAGGCGACCATGTCATCGTCAAGCCCGGCCAGCGTCTGCCCGCCGACGGCCAGGTGGTAGAGGGCAACTCGGCGGTGGACCAGTCCCCGGTGACCGGTGAGTCGATACCGGTGGACAAGGGACCCGCCGACGCGGTGTTCGCCGGCACGGTCAACGGCGAGGGCGTGCTGGTCGTGGAAGTGACCAAGCTTGCCACCGAAAGTACGCTGGCGCGCATGGTAAAGCTGGTCTCCGAAGCCCAGACGCAGAAGTCACCAACCCAGCAGTTCGCCGACCGCTTCGAGCGCATCTTTGTGCCGACGGTGCTGATCGGCGTTGCCCTATTGATCGCTATACCGCCGCTCTTCGGCTTCCCTTTCGCCGAGTCCTTCTATCGCGCGATGGCGGTGCTGGTGGCGGCCTCGCCCTGCGCGCTCGCCATCGGCACCCCCGCTGCAGTCCTGTCAGCGGTGGCGCGCGCGGCCCGCGCCGGCGTGCTCATCAAGGGCGGCGCCCACCTGGAAAATCTCGGCCGGCTCACCGCCATCGCCTTCGACAAGACCGGCACGATCACCACAGGGCGACCGCACCTGACGGACATCGTGGCCTTTGACGTAGCCGAGAATGAACTCCTTGTGCTGGCGGCGGCAGTGGAGAGCCGCAGCGGCCATCCTCTGGCGCAGGCCGTCGTCACCGCCGCCCGGGAGCGCGCGCTGCGCTGGGAGGAACCGGCGGATACCGAGGCAGTCACCGGCAAGGGCGTGCGCGCGGTCCTCGGCGCCCGGCGCATCGAGATCGGAAACCTCAAGTTGTATGCGGGCGAGACGGTGAGCGCGGAAGCGGCGGCGCAGGTGGAACGGCTCGAGGAAACTGGCCGCACGACCATGCTGGTGCGAATGGACGGCCGCGACGCCGGCGTCCTCGGCCTCATGGACACGGCGCGTCCTGGTGTGGGCGAGATACTGACCCAATTGCGCGCGCTGGGCATCGTCAAGACCATCATGCTGACCGGCGACAACGAGCGTGTGGCACGCGCCGTGGCGCGGGAAGTGGGCCTTGAGGAAGTGCGGGCGAGTCTGTTGCCCGAGGACAAAGTGGCTGCGGTGGCCCAACTGGTCGAGCAGCATGGTCTGGTGGCCATGGTCGGCGACGGCGTCAACGACGCGCCCGCGCTCGCCCGCGCCACCGTGGGCATTGCGATGGGCGGGGCCGGCACCGACGTGGCACTGGAAACTGCGGATGTCGCCTTGATGGGTGATGATCTCGGCAAGCTGCCCTTCGCCATCGCGCTGAGCCGTGGGGCGCGAGCGGTCATCCGCCAGAATCTGCTGATCTCGCTCGGCGTGGTGGCATTGCTGATCCCGGCCACGCTGTTCGGCTGGGCCGGTATCGGTATTGCCGTGCTCATCCACGAGGGCTCTACGGTGGTCGTCGTGCTCAATGCGCCGCGATTGCTCACCTACCATGAGCGCTAGAAGCCGGCAGGCCCAGAGTGGCCAAGGTGGATGCCTGCCGCAAAGCCCGGCGCAACCCGAGGCTGTGCTTGTAAAGGCTTCCTTCAGACCAGTTTGTGTTTCGCCTGATTCCCCGTGCAATTTTGACAATTTCTGCAGGAGGTTTGCCATGAAACAAATTCTGTTGTTGAGCACGCTGATTGTTGCCTTATCCGCTTGCGGCACCCTGTCCGACTTGCCGCCGGGATACAGCCTCGATACGCAGGACGCTGAAGGTCTCGCGGTGGTGTCTTTGACATTGTCCGGCAAAGACCTCGGTCAAGTCTCCAGTTTTTCCTATCGCGTGAGAGAGGCGGCGAACGAGGCAACGGAGGACGCAAAGAGGCGTCCCTACTTTGATTCCGCACGACAGCATGCGAGATGGATACAGGACCAGGATGCCCAGGGCCCAGCAGTGAGCCGCAGGACGTTGATCGTCAAGGATCCGGCTTTGGCCGAACCGCTCGATGTCATCGAGTCCGGCCGGGCAATTGGGCGCGTTGCGACGTTGCGGTTGCCGGCGGGAGATTACGAACTCTACGACTGGACGTTGACGGTGCCCAATCAGTATGGCGGAAACGAATTCACTCCCAAACGGTCGGTCGGTTACCGTTTCAAGATTGCATCGGGACGTGCCAACTATCTCGGCAACGTGGACCTGCGTATGACGGAGCAGGAAACGTACAACGTCACTGTCGAAAACAAGGCGACACGAGATCTCGCCATTCTGGCGCAGAAGCTGCCTCCAGTGCGAGTTGACGACACCCTGTTCCAAGTTGGCAAGGTGCAGCCATGAGTCGATCGCCGGCCATCCTGATTGGCAAATGATTTCACATACGACATGAACTTCTCAATATCAAACCAACAACCCATCAATGATGAAAGGAAACATCATGAACAAGATTTGTCTGCTGAGCGCCACACTCCTAATTTCCGCCTGCTCAACGACCGGAACGATAAGTCCGCTCACGTCCGGCGCGCCGATCCATGGGACGGTGACACGTGGCCTGTTTGAACCGCACCAGATCGAAGTGATCCTGAGCGGCAAGAGCTATCGCGGTGAATGGCGCACCGAAGCGGCTCCAGAGCATTCTGACGCAAAATCTCTCGTACATAAGCGTCACGTCGGCAAGGTCCAGTCGGCCCTGCGTGCTGTTGATGGCGGCCAGTTGATCTGCTCGTGGCTCGTGCACAGCCAGGTCGGGGAAGGCTCTTGCATCGGTCCTGACAAGAGGGAATATGCACTGAAGGTGCAGTAGTAGCGACGTTGTCGATAAACCAATGGAACGGCTCGGTATCCAATGGCCCGCTCGTGACGAGGACAACAACAGGGCGCTTTTTGTACTGATGCATATCGATCTGGTTACCTCTATGCGTTAGCGTGTTAAGGAGGAGGCATGTGTAAATGGAATTACCTGAAATTCAACAGGTACGGAGATCCGAACCGAAATTGCCTGATGCCCGAAGACGGAACGATGGTCTGGGGATTTTGCGGAGAGGATCATCGGGTCTTGCTTTGCTACAAGAAGCCCGGCGATAACCTGGCTTGTATCACCCCGCACGGACTCGACGAAGACGCCTATATCATCGCATGGGCATCCGTCGCCGAAGTTCCTACTTGGCCTGACTTTAAGCAGTTCAAGCACTGTCGGACGCTCATGGCACCGGTAGGATCGCTAGAGTGGATCAAGTCGAAACTCACCACTTTAAAACGTACCTACCGCGAGAGCAGTCGGCCGAAATCGAAGGCCGAGACGAAGCGGCGGTTGGAAGAAATCAAATCATTCCAGGAACGGATTGATGCGATCAAACAGGACTTTGTGATGGAGAATGGTTATCACATGCCGCGAGTGCCAACACCAGGGCGAGGGCGGATTAGGTTCGCGATTCCGGTTCGCCATAACGGCCGAACGCCCAAGTAGCAAGTCGACACAGCAAGATTCTGTCGGTACTTGACGTGCTCGTCACAAGGCGGACTGACTGCGAATATTCTCGCCCAGGTGTTATTGGATATTGCTGCCTGGGCTGTCATGTGTTTCGCCCTAGGAACTCACTCCAACTGGTTTTCCTCAAGAGGACTTCCGCAAGGACTCGCAAGGTAAAGCGAGATTGAGTAAACTTGCGAGCGATAATTCAGTACTTGAAGGAAATTACCATGTGGAGTAACAGGAAGACGTGGGCACTGGCGCTTGTGGTTGGCTTGCCATTACAAGGCATGGCCGAAGAGTCGAAGAAGATTCAAGACAACTCGTTTCTACTGGAAGAGGCTTACAACCAGGAAGCGGGGGTTGTGCAACATATCCAGAACTTCATGTACACGAAGAAGTCGCAGGACTGGGTTTATACGTTTACCCAGGAATGGCCGTTCCCGGACGAGACACATCAGCTTTCCTATTCCATTCCTGTGGTGCGTATGACAGATCCCATAAATGCAAGCGGCGTAGGAGACATCGCGCTTAACTACCGCTATCAAGCTGTCATGAAGGACGATATTGCATTCTCTCCCCGGCTATCAGTCATTCTACCGACCGGTGACTACAAAAAGGGGCACGGAACTGGTGCCACTGGCCTCCAAGTCAATCTGCCAATGAGTTTGGAATTGTCCGACAAATTCGTTACCCACTGGAATCTCGGTGCTACGTACACTGCGCATAGCAGGGAGCCAGGTGGCACGAAGGCATCGACCACTGGACTAAATTATGGGGCGAGCCTCATCTATCTCTCAACGGAGAATTTCAATCTGATGCTGGAAGCTGCGGGAACTCGGTCAGAAGTAGTTCAGCCGGATGGAAGCAAGGTTCGCGAAAGAACTTTCTTCATTAATCCAGGGATTCGCTTCGCCAAAAACTATAGCTCGGGTCTTCAAATCGTTCCCGGGATTTCCATACCGATTGGCGTGGGACCGTCGTCGGGTGAGTATGGGATCCTGTTTTATCTGTCGCTCGAGCATCCATTCAAATAACTCCTCCTCAGCAACCATCTTGAGCAACTTGAGCTCCAGACAGCTTGGCGACGTGTAGATCTTCATAGCCACCGACGAACGGATCGTCGGTAGGCTGTGAACTCCGGACCGAACTTTGAGGACAGCGCTCGCTCCTCCGGTGAAATCTGAAACCGATTCATGTATGCGACAAATGCTGGCACGAGCAGCAACGCGAGTATGTGACCGAGAAAAGCCGCCCATCCAGTGAGTACAAGCAGGAGACCGAGGTACATGGGGTTTCGGCTCACAGCATAAATGCCCGTGGATACCACCTTTGACGTCGCAGCCGGCCTAGTTGGATTGACAGTGGTGTTGCCGCGCCGAAACGCCATCACGCCGGCTATCAACAACACAACTCCACTACAGACGAAGCCAGCCGCCACCGCAATTCGCCACGGCAGCTCAAAGGCGAGCAAGGGAAATTGTGCTGATGCATACCACATTGCCCCGACAACGATGATTGCTAACGCCACCGGGGGGACTTTTAGTTCAAGACTGAACATGACCTTGTCAATTTGGCACAACGTTGTAGTCTGGCTCAATGGCAAACGGAAAATCAGATCGGAGGATAGAATTGAACACGCGGTTCGCGGCGGGCTGACCACTTAGGCATGGTAGTGCGTGTTGATCTGTCACGACTAGTGGTTATGGCGGTGGTGAGTATCCGGAAAATGTGAATGGATATGGGTTAGCGGTTGGTGCCAGTGCAGATGGCGATGCTTGGTCCTTGGCTTTACTGCTATGTCGTGCTTGTGCTGGTGGTGATCGTCATGCGTGTGTACATGGTCGTGCCTGACCATCTTGTGGGAGTGCTCGTGTTCATGTCGCTCGGTCAGATGTAACCAGATACCGAGCGCCATCAAGATCCCAGCAATGACCAGCGTTGTGGTCATTTCCTCCCCCAACATCACTGCCAGCAGGGTACCGAAGAACGGCGCGACGGAGAAGTAAGCGCCTGTCCGTGCGGTACCGAGGTGGCGCAAGCCAATCACAAACAACGCGAGACTTATTCCATAGGCGAGCAGACCCACCATCATCGCCCCGGCCATGGTCGGCATAGAGGGCATGGAGGCACCCAGCAAGAAGGCGAAGACCAAATTGACGGTACCGGACACTAACCCTTTTGTTGCCGCGATCCAGGTAGCATCCGAATGCGAAATCTTGCGGGTCAGGTTGTTGTCGACGCCCCAGGCAAAACATGCTCCAAGGATCGACAATGTCGGCCACATTCCGGCGAATCCGGATTGTCCCGGCCAGCTCAGGACGACCGCACCTGCCACGATGGCAGCCATGCCGAGTGCAATGCGCCGGTCAACGTTCTCCTTGAATGCAAACCAAGCCAGCAACGCTGTAAAGACAGACTCGGCATTTAGCAACAGGGAGGCAGCTGACGCAGGCATTCCGGTCAACCCGATCATCAGCAAGACCGGGCCAATAATTCCGCCCGCGAGAATTGCTGCTGCAAACCAGATTACGTCGCTCCTCGAAAGGCGAACGGCTGGCGCACGGACGAGGCGGCGATAGAGGGTGAGTCCAATGCCGGAGCCCGTATATAACAAGCCTGCGAGCAACCACGGGCCGACATCAATGAGCAGCCATTTCGCCAACGGCGTCCCCGCACCGAACAACAGGGCGGCACCCAGTGCTGCCGGCACACCAGGTCTGCGCAGTCCCTCTCGCCAGTTAAGCACGTAGACTCATCAACGTACCGACACCATTCCCCACTCGGCAACACCCTCAGGCAAATGAATTGCGTCAAATCCCCTCTTTTTCAGAAGTTCGACCGCATCAACCGCCATCAGGCAATACGGGCCGCGACAGTAGGCAACAATAGTTTTCCCCTTAGGCAGTTCAGCCAGCCGGGATTTCAGCTCCTCGATTGGCATCGACTGCGCATAGGGAAGATGTGCTGCATCGTACTCGTCCGATGGCCGCACATCGAGGACAACGACATCGCCTGTCTTGGCCATCCTGACCAGTGAGTCACGATCCTGCGGCGTCAGTTCGCGTGGGTTGCTGGTCAACTGCGACAACGCCATTTTCAATTCGATCAGGCGATCCTCCGCCAGCGACCGGATCGACACCCAGAAGTCTGCCACCTCCCGGTTCGCGATCCGGTAAACGACGTTCTTGCCGTGCTTCTCCGTCTCCACGAGATGTGCCGCACGCAATTGGCGCAAATGGGCACTCGCCAATTTCATGCTGATGGATGTCTCGCGGGCCAGTGTCTCCACATTTTTTTCTCCCTGACAAAGCAGTTCGACAAGTTCCAGCCGCTTTGGGCTGCCAGCGGCTTTGCCGATGCGGGCGACCTGTTCGTAGAGCAAATCCTTGATGCGTCTTGAATTGTCCATGGGCGAAATCTAGGCGGCAAGCGGGATTCTGTCAATTCGCGGTGCTGGGTGCTGCAAATCCGCATTGACAAGCCTGTCCTACAGGTCAATAATAATCTAATAACTATTAGATTGTCCAACCTTGAAGGGGATGCAACATGAAACTGATTCTGTTATTCGCAGCGCTGTTCAGCTTTACATATGGCGCCGCCGCCAATCAAACGATTCCTGTCCCGGGTGCGACTGATGGCGCCGGACGCAAGGTACTGACCATCGTCAACAAGGACCCTCCCGGCGTCCGCTGCAACGGCAATATTCAGATCGCCGCCGAGATCGCCAACACCTTTCGCGTGCCGATCCAGATTCTCCCCGCCAGCTTGGTGCCGAATCTGCCGGCCCCCAGCGTGTTCTACGGCCAGGAGCTGATCGCCGCCGATGGCCGCGCTCACAACGGCCAATCCAGCTTCCAGATGGTCTCCGACGTACTGGAAATGGAAGGCGCGCCGAAGCAACCCAAGACCGGACTTATCTATCAGGACAAGGTGCGCAAGGAATTCGAAGCCCTGAAATCAACCATCAAGACTGGAGGCCAATGAAATGGCAAAGCATCTGTTTATTCTCAACGATCCCCCCTATGGCACCGAACGTAGCTACAACGCTGTGCGTCTTGCCCGTTCGCTGTTGAACGCCGAGGAAGAAGTGCGCCTGTTCCTGATGGGCGACGCGGCCGCTTGCGCCGCAGCCGGGCAGAAGGTACCGCAGGGTTACTACAACCTCGCGGACATGCTGACTACCGTGGTTCGTCGCAAGGGTGAAATCTCCGTTTGCGGCACCTGCATGGACGCACGCGGCATGGCCGACGAACGTCTGATCGACGGCGCCACGCGCGGCACCATGGACATCCTGACCGATTGGACCGAGTGGGCCGACAAGGTGCTCGTGTTCTGATGGCCAGGACCGCGTTGATTCTCGGTGCCGGCATCGGCGGCATCGTCGTCGCCGAAACCCTGCGCAAGCTTCTGCCGGCAGAGGATCGCATTGTTGTCGTCGAGCGCGAGCGCGACCATGTCTTCGCGCCCTCGCTGTTGTGGCACATGACGGGCGATAGCGATGCGGCGGCGTTCACGCGGCCACTCTCGGCGCTGTCGGCGAAAGGCATCGAGCTTGTGACGGGCGAAGTCACGCGCATCGATCCCGCCATTCGATCGGTGGAGGTCGGCGGCAAGACGCTGACAGGCGACGCCCTGATTGTGGCCCTCGGCGCGGACTATGCGCCGGAGATGGTGCCGGGGCTTGCCGAGGCCGGCCACAACCTCTATACGCTTGACGGGTCACGGGAAATCCGTGCCGCGCTGGACGCCTTCGAGGGCGGCCGGATCGTGGTGCTTACCGCCGCCCCGGCCTACAAATGCCCGGCGGCGCCTTACGAGGCGGCGATGTTGGTCGCTTCGTACTGCAAGAAGCGTCGCCTGCATAACGAGACGACCGTTTCCGTCTATGCCGCCGAGCCGGCGCCGATGATGGTCACTGGTCCCGTCGTTGGCGCTCAGGTCACCCGGATGCTGGAGATGAAGGGCGTTCCCTATTTTCCCACCCATCAGGTCACCAAGGTCGAAGCCGGCAGCCTGCACTTCGCCAACGGCGCCACGGCTGCCTTCGACCTGCTACTCTATGTGCCGCCGCACCGCGCACCGGCCGTGGTCAAGGCCGCGGGTCTCTGCGCCGAATCAGGCTGGATCGCCGTCGACCGCGAAACCATGGCAACGCAGATCCCGGGCGTCCATGCCATCGGCGACGTCACCTCGATACCGCTGAAGATGGGTCGGCCGCTGCCCAAGGCGGGCGTCTTCGCCCATGGTCAGGCCGAGGTGGTGGCAAAAAACATCGCCCTCGCTTGGACCGGCAAGGGCGAGGCGGCGCGCTTCGACGGCCACGGCATGTGTTTTCTCGAAATCGGCGGCGGCATGGCGGGCGTCGTCAGCGGCAACTTCTATGCCGAGCCGACACCGGACGTACGCATGCGCAGCCCGAATCCAATATGGCACCTGGGCAAGGTGCTCTACGAAAAATACTGGCTATGGCGCCAGCTCTAGTCAGGTGAGGGGCATATCATGAAATTTTCCCTGGTTGAATTTTCCATTGCCCGGCCGAAATGGGTACTTTTCGCGGCGGCGCTGCTGACCTTGCTGTTTCTCACCCAGTTTCCGAAAATCCGCACCGACACCAACCCGAAGCACATGCTGCCGGAGACCTCCGACGTGCGGGTCTGGAACGACAAGGTGGATCAGACCTTCGCACTTTACGAGGACACCATCGTCGTCGGTATCGAGAACGCCGCGGGCGTGCTCAACCTGGAGACGCTCGGGCGCATCGCCCGCATTACCGACGGCATTCTCGCGTTGGACGGTGTGGCGAGCCGTGACGTGAATGGTTTCACCACCATCACCAACGTCACCGCATCGGAGGGCACGCTGAATGTCGGACCACTGATGCGCGCCGCGCCGAAAACGGAGGCCGAAGTCGAGGCCTTGCGCAAGGCGCTGTTCGGAAATTCGCTGTTCATCGACCGCGTCATCTCGAAGGACGGCAAGACCACAGCGATCTACGTGCCACTGGAAAAGGGCGCCAACGGCGCCGAGATCGCCGACAGGATTCGCGAGATTGTCGCCAAAGAAAAGGGTCCAGAGCGCTATTACGTGGCTGGCGACCCGGTGGCGCGGGACACCTTCGGTGCCGAGATGTTCAAGCTGATGGCACTGTTTTCGCCAATCGCCGGCATGATCATGTTCGCCGCGATCCAGCTCATGTTCCGCAACCTCGCGCTCTCGGCGGCCATGATGGGCGTGTCGATGGTGGCCATCATCTGGAGCATCGGCCTCCTGATCGGCGTCGGCTTCCCGGTGCATATCATGAGTTCGATGGCGCCGGTGTTCCTAATGGCCATCGCCACCGACAGTATCCACATTTTCAACGAGTTCTATTTCCGATACCGCGAGAGCGGCGACAAGACCGCCGCCATCCGCGAAACCATGGCCGCCGTGAGCCGCCCGGTGCGCTTCACTGCGTTGGCAACGGCGGCCGGCTTCGCCGTGCTGCTGTTCATGAATATCGTGCCGGTGCAGGTCTTCGGCGGGCTGATCGCCTTCGGTACCGTGGTGCTGCGACTGCTGTCCTTCAGCTTCATTCCCGCCGTGCTGACCTTCGTCAAGGAAGACAAGTTGCGAAAGGCCGCTGGTGGCGAAGACGTGACAACGGATCCTCTGGCGCGAACGCTGGGGAGCATCGCCCGCCTCGGCGCCACCAGGCCATCGGCAACGCTCGCGGTCATGCTCGTCCTGGCAGCGGTTTCAGTCTGGGGCACGTCGAGGATCCACATCAACAACAATCTGGTGGCCTGGTTCAAGGCCGACAGCGAAATTCGCATCGCCGACAGTGCAATGAACCAGGCGCTGGGCGGCACCTCGCTGGGCTATCTGGTGGTGAGCGGGACGGAGGACGAGTTCATCAAGAAGCCCGAGTCGATGCGCTGGCTGGAAGGCTTGCAGCGCCATCTGGAAAAACTGCCGGTGGTGGGCAAGACCTTCTCCGTTGCCGACTACGTAAAGCGCATCAACCGGGTGCTCCATGACGACGACCCGAAGTTTGACGTGGTGCCCGATACCCAGGACACGGTCGGCCAGTACCTGTTCCTGTTCAGCATGTCGGCCAAGCCGGCCGACCTGAACAATGTCGTCGATCCGTCCTACCGCCAAGCAAACCTGTGGGTGCAGATGAAGACCTGGGACGCCGACGCCATGCGCCAGGTTATCGCCGCGAAGGACAGCTACCAGAAGACCCATCCCTTGCAGGTGAAGGCCGAACCCGCGGGCATCGCCTGGTTCAACCTGGTGTGGAACGACGAGGTGCTGGGCGACCTGGTGCTCGGCTTCAGCTTGGCACTGGTGGTGGTGCTGGTCATCCTGGCACTGGATTTCCGCTCGCTGAAATGGGCGCTCGTCGCCTATGTGCCACTGCTGCTGACGATCCTGATGATCTACGGCGTGGTCGGCTTCGTCGGCAAGGACTTCGACATGCCGCTGTCGGTGATGAGCACGCTGTCGCTGGGCATGGCGGTGGATTTCGCCATCCACTTCGTCAGCCGCTTCCGCCAGCGACGCATGGAAGTCGGCGCTGGCGAGACGGCGCAGGAAAGCCTCGCATGGACTGCGGCACGGCCGGGCAAGGGCATCATCCGCAACGCCGTGCTGTTCGCCGCCGCCTTCTCGGTAATGATGGCCGCGCCGCTGACGCCTTACGTCGCGGTGGGGGCCTTCATCGTTTCGATGATGCTGATCTCGGCCCTGCTCACCCTGCTATTGCTGCCGGCGCTGATCATGCTGTTCCGGCGCTGGTTACTTGATAACGGAGAACCAAAATGACATCCAGACTCTGGTGGTTGGTGGTGGCGGCCTGGTTGCCGCTGTCGGCGATGGCGCTTACGGGCGAGGAAGTGATGAAACAATCGCAGGCGGCCTTCCTTTATCCGGGCAAGGACTTCAAGGCCCGCGTCACCATGAAGCTGATTGGCAAGGACGGCGGCGAGCGGGTGCGCGAGCTGGTCATGTTGCGCAAGAACTTCGGCGCGGCGGGCGGCGAGCAGAAATACTTCATGGTCTTCTTCAAGCCGGCCGACGTGAAGGACATGAGCTTCATGACCTACAAGTATCCGGCGAAGGATGATGACCGTTGGATGTTCATCCCGGCGGTGAATATGGTCAAGCGCATTGCCGCGCAGGACAATCGTTCCAGCTTCGTCGGCTCGGATTTCACCTACGAGGACGTCTCGGGCCGCGACATCGAGGACGATACGCATGTCGTCGAGCGAGAGGAGAATATCGGCGGCCAAGACTGCTACGTGGTCAAGAGCACGCCGAAGAAGGGCGATGCCGATTTCGGTCACAAGCTCACCTGGGTAGCGAAGGCCAGTTTCCTGCCGCTCAAGGAAGACCAATTCGACCGCAAGGGAGCGGCCTACAAGGGGTTCACCGCCGATGAGGTGACCGTGATCAAGGGTCATCCCACGGTTATCCGGCGCACCATGAAGAATCAGCAGACCGGCCATCGCACCGAAGTGAGCTATGCCAGCACCGATTACGAAGTCGGCATCGAGGACAGCCTGTTCTCCGAGCGATTCCTGCGCCAGCCGCCGCGCAAGTGGCTTGAGTAATGCTCGCGCCAATCGCCCTTTCGGCAGCGCTGCTGCTGGCGCCGCTGATGGCGCGGGCCGACGTTTCTTTTTCCGGTTTCCTGCAGCAGGACACCGCCTTTGATACAACGGCTGCCAACCCTGACGGTCGCCACCAAAAATGGCTGGAGGAACGCGCCCAGCTCAAGCTGGACGCCAGCAATGGCCATTGGCGCCTCCTCGGCAAGGGCGATCTGGCCTGGGATCATCTCGGGCGTCAGGACCAATCCGAACTGCGCGAACTGTATGTCGATTACACCGCGAGCGACTGGGATACGCGCATCGGCCGGCAGATCATCACCTGGGGTCTGGGCGATCTGGTCTTCGTCAATGATGTCTTTCCCAAGGATCACGAAGCACTTTTCGCCGGCCGTCCGCTCGACTACCTGAAGCGCGGCGTCGATGCGGTCAAGATCGGCGCCTACCCGGAGTTCGCCAACTTCGAGCTGGTACTCGCGCCAAGCTTTCGCGAAAGCCGTATTCCGGATGCCCAACGATTCCATCTCTACGATCCGATGCCGGCGGTGACGAGTCGCGGAACCAACAAGCCCGGCCAGGGCGACGTCGGGTTGCGAGTCTACCGCGACATTGCCGGCTGGGATACTGCGCTTTACCTC
>JBAYJH010000046.1:0-22758 GCA_041665185.1 Sterolibacterium sp. | reverse complement strand
TGGCAGCAAATACAGGCACCAGCGCAGACACCAGCGCAGACCTCATCGGCTGGCGGGGCGTATGCGCCGCGCCTGGCCTGGCCTTGGGCCGAGTGCTCCGCCTGGACCAGAGCGTTGCCGAGGTACCTGAGCGGGGTGCCGGTGTGGATGCGGAGTTTGCGGCACTGGCAAGGGCGTTGAACCAGGTCCGGCTGGAACTCGGCCAGGCGGTCGGTGATGCACAGGAGCGCCGGGCCGGCGCCGAGAGCGAGATATTTGCCGCGCATCTCGCCCTGGCGGACGACCCCGAGCTCATCGCCGCCGCCGAGAGCGCCATTCTGCAAGGCCAGGGAGCGGGCTTCGCCTTTCGCAACGCCATCACCAGGCAATGCGAGATACTTCTGGGCCTGAACAACGCCTTGCTGGCCGAGCGCGTCGCCGACATGAAAGACCTGGAGCGCCGGGTACTGGCCGCGCTGGGGCACGCGGCCGGCAATGGCGACGCTTTCGCGGAATTCACCGATGCCAACGCTGCGGTGATCGTGGTTGCCGACGACCTGACGCCTTCCGAGCTCACCCGCCTGCCCCGCGACCAGGTGGTAGGCCTGGCCACCGCGCTGGGCGGCGCTACCAGCCACGTGGCCATCCTCGCCCGGGCCCTGGGAATACCGGCCCTGGTGGCAGTCGGCCCGCGTCTGCTGGGCCTCGAAACCGGTCGGGAAATCCTGCTCGACGCCAGCCGCGGCGTCCTGGAGCCGAATCCGCTGGCCGCACAACTGGCCGCGGCGCGCTGGCGCATTGCCGAGAAGCGGCGGCAGCGGGAGCAAATGTTGGAAAGCGCAAGCCTCCAGGCCCGGACCCTGGATGGCGTGGTGATCGAGGTGGCCGCCAATATCGTCGACGCCGCCGACGCCCGCGAGGCGGTGCGGCATGGGGCAGACGGGGTCGGACTGCTGCGCACCGAACTGCTCTTCAGCGAGCGCAGCGAGATGCCCAGTGCCGCGGAGCAGCAACAAGCCTGCCAGGCGGTACTGGAGGCCCTGGCCGGCCGCGCCGCGATCATCCGCACCCTGGACGTGGGCGGCGACAAGGAAGTCGCCTACCTGTCATTGCCGCACGAGGACAATCCGGCGCTCGGCCTGCGCGGAATCCGCGGCGGCTTTGCCCAGCCGGCGGTGCTCGACACCCAGTTGCGCGCCCTGCTGTCGCTCCAGCCCTTGTCGCTGGTGCGCATCCTGATCCCGATGGTCAGCGACGTCGAGGAGATCCTGCGGGTGCGCCGACGCATCGAGCAACTCGCCGGCGAAATGCAACTGGCCGAACGTCCGCAACTGGGCGTCATGATCGAAGTACCCGCGGCGGCCCTGCTGGCGGATCATCTGGCGCGCCATGTGGATTTCTTTTCCATCGGCACCAACGACCTGACCCAGTATGCGCTGGCCATGGACCGCTGCCATGCCGGCCTGGCGGCACGTCTCGACCCGATGCATCCGGCATTGTTGCGGCTGATTGCCATGACGGTGGCGGGTGCCAGCCAGCACGGTAAGTGGGTGGGAATGTGCGGCGGCATGGCGTCCGATCCGGAAGCTGTGCCGGTGCTGTTGGGCCTGGGGGTGACGGAATTGTCCGTCAGTCCGCCGTTGGTGCCCGAGATCAAGGCACGGCTGCGCCAGCTGTCGCAGGCGCAATGCCGCGCCGAGGTGCAAGCCCTGCTCCAGCTCGACTCCGCCGAGGCAGTGCGCGCCGCCGCGCGGCGGTGTTGGCCGCAAGACCAATCCGAATGACGCAGGCATTGACGACACTATTTAGCGCTCATGGCAGCGAAGGCCACCCGCTGATGATGAAACACGCGAAAAGCGGCATCAAGACCTGCCCCCTCCCCTTCAAGGGGAGGGCTGGGGTGGGGATGGGGCGGTACGGCAGTCTTAGCGGCATCTCGGTACCCCATCCCCCCTCCAACTCCCCCCTTGAAGGGGGGAGAGAAGAGTTGGCGGAGGTTTCGGCTAGGCAACTGAACGTCATGGCTAATCAGGATATTGTTTCACGTTAAAACGAGGAGAAACCCCGCATGACTCAAAGCAAGTTTGCCGGCATCCAGCAACTCGGGCGCGCCCTGATGCTGCCGATCGCCGTGCTGCCGGTGGCGGGACTGCTGTTGCGCCTGGGGCAAGCCGACCTGTTGGGAATACCGGTGATGGCCCAGGCAGGCGACGCCATCTTCAGCAACCTGGCGCTGATCTTCGCCATCGGCGTGGCGGTGGGATTCGCCAAGGACAGTAACGGTTCGGCCGGCCTGGCCGGCGCGATCGGCTACCTGGTGCTGACGGCGGTGCTGAAAGCCATCGACACCAAGATCAACATGGGCGTCCTGGCAGGCATCGCCGCGGGCTTGTCGGCCGGCCTGCTCTACAACCGCTACAAGGATATCGCCCTGCCGCCCTACCTGGCGTTCTTCGGCGGCAAACGCTTCGTCTCGATCGCCTCGGGCATCGCCATGCTGGCGGCGGGCGTGCTGCTCAGCTATGTCTGGCCGATGGCGCAGAACGGCATCGACGCGGTGGGACACTGGCTGATCGGCGCCGGCGAAATCGGCCTGTTCATGTACGGCGCGCTGAACCGCCTGTTGATCGTGACAGGCCTGCACCACATCCTCAACTCGCTGGTGTGGTTCGTCTTCGGCAGCTTCCCCGATCCGCTGGTGGCCGGCAAGGTCGCCAACGGCGATCTCAATCGCTTCTTTGCCGGTGACCCGAGCGCCGGCATGTTCATGAGCGGCTTCTTCCCGGTGATGATGTTCGGCCTGCCGGCGGCCTGTCTCGCCATGTATCGGGCCGCCCGCCCGGAGAACCGCGCGGCCGTCGGCGGCGTGCTGTTGTCGATGGCGCTGACGGCGATGCTCACCGGCGTCACCGAACCCATCGAGTTCACCTTCATGTTCCTGGCACCGATGCTGTATGCGATCCACGCGCTGCTGACCGGCGTGTCGATGGCGTTGATGCACGCCATGAACGTGCACCTCGGCTTTACCTTTTCCGCCGGCCTGTTCGACTACCTGCTGTCGTTCGGCAAGGGACGCAACGGGCTCCTGATGCTGCCGGTGGGCGCCGCCTATTTCGCCATCTATTACGGCTTGTTCACCTTCTTCATTCGCAAGTACGACTTGAAAACCCTGGGCCGGGAAGAGGCGTCGGCGCTCAATCCGCTGCCGAGCCAGAACGTCGGCAGCAAGGGCGGCGAGCGTGCCCGCGGCTTCATCGCCGCCCTGGGCGGTTCGGCCAACCTGAAATCGGTCGATGCCTGCACCACCCGTTTGCGCCTACAGGTGCAGGACAATGCCGGGATCGACGAAGCGGCGCTCAAGGCGCTGGGTGCGCGCGGCCTGATCAAGCCGGCGGCGGGCAGCGTGCAGGTGGTGCTCGGGCCGGAAGCCGACATCGTCGCGGATGAAATTCGTACCGTCCTGGGGCAACAGCAGGCTGCTCCGTCCGCAGCCCTCATCGGCGTCACAAGCGCTGTCACCTCCGCACCCGCCGCCAGCCTGTTGCTCGATCGCGCCGCCTGGATCGCCGCATTGGGCGGGCCGTCCAATGTAAGGCAGATCGAAGCGGTTGCCGGTACGCGCCTGCGTGTGGTGGTGGGGAATGCGGCGCGCATCGACGAAGAGGCACTCAAGTCGCTGGGCGCGCTCGCTCTACAAAATTTCTCTTCCGGATTGGTCCACGTGGTACTGGCGAAGGATGCCGGCGGCTACGCAACATTGCTTAACGCCGGATAAAATCGGTGACAAGGGGGAGTCCATGACGATTGGAAATTGGTACCAGCGTTGGTCTGGCTTGACTTTGGTGTTGCTGGCGCTGTGCCACTCCCCAGTTTCGGCTACCGGGTCCACGGCGGCGGCAAAGTTGGGCTTGCAGTGGGAAGTCGAGCGCACGGTGGTCGCGCCACCGGCCACGGAGCCCCGCTCGCGCGCCGTCCTGACCCTGACCAACCACGACAGCCGACCCTTGCCGGCGCAAGGCTGGGCGATCTATTTCAACACCATCGCCGGCGTCGTCCCCGGTCCCGCGCTGGAAGGCCAGGTCCGCTTCGAGCGGGTCGGCGGCAGCCTGTACCGGCTGCGCCCCGAGGCCGGTTTCCAGGAGCTCGCCAGCGGCCAGGCGGCGCGCATCGTCTTCCTCCACCCCGAGGTGATGATCAAGATCGACAAGGCGCCTCAAGGGCCTTATCTGGTGTTCGACCGGGCGCCCGAAACCGGGCTGGCGATCGCCGACTACCGCCTATTGATGCCGAGCCATCCGGAGCAACTCGACACCGGCCCGGCCGATGCCGTACCTTACACCACGCCGGAAACCATCTACCAGCGCAACGCGGCCATCGCCGAGCTGGCCGAAGATGCGCTGCCGCCGGTATTCCCGACGCCCAGCCAGTACCAACGGCGCATCGGCAGCCTGCGCTGGACGGCGCTGCCGGCGGTACTCGGCGCACCGGCATTGCGCAACGAAACGGCCTTCGCCAAGGCGCTGCTGCGGCCCTACTTTGGCGCCGCACCGGCAGCAGCCGGCGCGCCGGTACTGCGCCTGCTGGTCGAGCCGATCACCGGCCAGGACTCGCCCGAGGCCTACGCCCTGACGGTCGATCCCGTCGCCGGCATCACCCTGACCGGCAACACTGCCGCCGGCGTGGCACGCGGCCTCCAGTCGTTGCGCGACTTGCTGCCGGTGACGCCACGGCCAGACAAGGAGATCGTGCTGCCGGCGCTGACGCTGGTCGACGCGCCGCGCTTCGAATATCGCGGCGTGCAGATGGACGTGGCGCGCAATTTCCAGGACAAGGCGACGGTGCTGCGCATGCTCGACCTGATGGCCCGCTACAAACTCAACAAGCTGCATTTCCACCTGACCGACGACGAAGGCTGGCGCCTCGAAATCGCCGGCATCCCGGAACTGACGGCGGTCGGCGCGCGGCGCGGTCATACCCTGGACAGCGACAAGCATTTGCAGCCGGCCTACGGTTCCGGTCCCGATGTGGGCGACCCGCACGGCAGCGGCTATTACAGCCGGGCCGACTACATCGAGATTTTGAAATACGCCGCCGCGCGCCACATCGAGGTCATCCCCGAGATCGAGATGCCCGGCCATGCACGCGCCGCCGTCAAGGCTATGGAGAGCCGTGACCGCACGCTGACGCAGGCCGGCGGCAAGGAGGCGAGCCGCTACCTGCTCAGCGATCCGCGCGACCGGTCGGTGTTTCATTCGGCGCAGTCTTACACCGACAACGTGATCGACCCCGGCCTGCCGTCGACTTACACCTTCATCGCCAAAGTAGTGGCGGAAGTCGCCAAGATGCACCGCCAGGCCGGCGCGCCGCTCCGCACCCTCCACGTCGGCGGCGACGAACTGCCGCACGGAGCCTGGGAAAAGTCACCGGCCAGCCGGGCACTGATGCAGCGCCTCAAGCTCGCCGGCACGGCCGAGCTGTGGGACCACTTCTACAATCGCGTCGCTGCCATCCTGCACAAGCACGGATTGGTGGCGTCCGGCTGGGAGGAGCTGGGCGTGCGCAAGACGGCGCTGCGTGGCGAGACCCGGGTGGTCCCCAACCCGGAGTTCCTCCGCCGCGGGATCAGCGTGTATGTCTGGAACAACCTCGACGATGCCCAGGACCTGGCGCACCGCCTGGCCAACGCCGGCTACAAGACAGTGCTGGCGCCGGTCACCAACCTCTATTTCGACATGGCGCACAACAAGAATCCCGAGGAGCCCGGCCACAATTGGGGGCCCTACCTCGACCTCGACACGGTCTTCGATTTCATCCCGCTGGACATGACGCGCCGGTCCGTCACCGATGCGACGCCATTGCCCGGCCGGGAAGGCCTCACCGAGTATGGCCGCGGCAATGTGCGCGGCCTGGAGGGAACCCTGTTCTCCGAGACCCTGCGCGACCCGACACGCATCGACTACATGCTGTTGCCGCGCCTGCTGGGCCTGGCCGAGCGCGCCTGGGCGGCCGATCCGGCCTGGGTGGGCGAGACCGATCCTGCCAAGGCGAAGATCCTCCACGATGCCGCCTGGTCGGTCTTTGTCAATCAACTCGGCAAGCGCGTGTTGCCGCGCCTGGCCGCCGACCATGCCGACGTCAATTACCGCATCGCGCCGCCCGGCCTCAAACGTGTCGACGGCAAGGTGCTGGTCAATCATCAACTGCCGGGCTTGATTCTGCGCTACACCACGGATGGCAGCGAACCCGGCGCCGGCAGCGCGCTCGTCGCCGGGCCGATCGAGGCACGAGGCGTCATCCAGGTGGCCGCTTTCGATCGCAGCGGCCGGCGCGGCAGAGCGTCGCGCATCGACAACCCGTAGCCGCGGTATCGGCAACGAGGGTTCTTGGTTACAATTAATCCATTGTGTAACCGGAACTTTCCGTGACTGCGTTGAGAGCATCCTTGGCCAGTCGCCTGTCGTACCAGCCGCATCGGACCATGGCGCTCGTCGGCGCCGCCGCCTGCCTGCTCTGCTTATCCTGCCTGCCCTGCCGCGCCGCGCCGCTGCCGCCCCAGGCCGCTTCCCTGCAAGTGCTGCATTGGTGGACCTCGGCCAGCGAGCGCAAGGCGGCCAACGCCCTGGCCAGCCGCCTGGCCGATGAAAACGTTGCCTGGAAAGACGCGGCGATACCCGGCGGCGCCGGCCTTGGCGCCGGCAAGGTGCTGCGCGGCCGGGTGCTGGCGGGCGACGCGCCGGAGGTGACGCAAATCATCGGCACCTCGATCGCCGAATGGGCCGAAATGGGTTTGCTGCTGGAGATCGACGGCGTCGCGGCGACGGGCAACTGGGGCAATGTCTTGTTCCCGGCCGTATACAAGCTGGTCCGGCACCGCCAACACGTGGTGGCGGCACCGCTGGGCATCCATCGCGTCAATACCCTGTTCTACAACCGCAAGTTGTTTGCCCGCTTCAAGCTGGCGCCGCCCAGGACCTGGGCCGAGTTCGAGCGGGCGGCGCAGCGCTTCAAGGAAGCCGGCGTGCCGGCCCTGGCGCAGAGCCGCGAAGCCTGGCAGGTGGCCGCGCTATTCGAGAACCTGGCGCTGGTCGAAGGCGGGCCGGCGTTTCACCGCGACCTGTTCGTGCGGCAGAGCCAGCAGGCCGTCGCCGACAATCGCCTGCTCGCAGCGCTGGAACGCCTGCGCGCAATGAAGGCGTGGATGAGCCATCCCGTCGAGGAATTGCCCTGGACCGAGGTCGTGCAGCAACTGGCCAAGGGCGAGGCGGCGATGCTGGTGATGGGGGACTGGGCCAAGGGCGAGCTGGTGGCAGGCGGCATGGCGGTCGACGAGGCCTTCGGCTGCGGCGCCATGCCGGGGACCGGCAAGTATCATCTGTACAGCGTCGACACCCTGACCATGTTCGCCGGCGATTATTCGCACATGCCGGCCCAGGAAAAGCTGGCACGCCTGATGGTGACGCCGCCGGTGCAAGCCGAATACAACGCCATCAAGGGTTCCGTGCCGGTGCGGCGGGATGCCGATCCGGCACGGATGGACAGTTGCGCGCGCGCCTCGTGGTCGGCCTTTTCCCAGGATGCGGCGATGCTGGCGCCGAGCCTGGTGCACCGCATGGCGACCGACGAGGCGAGCAAGGATGCGATCATCGCCGAGATCCATCGTTATTTTGTCGACGACGCGGTCACGCCGCAGGAAGCGCAGCGCCGCCTGAGCGGGATCTTCCGGGCATTGCATGGCAAGAATGCGAAGAATTAACACAAGAACACCAAGGGACACCAAGACATGGCGCGCAAGATACTGATCGTCGATGACGACCAAAAGACCCGGGTGCTATTGAAGACCTATCTCGAAAAGAATCAATACGAAGTGCTGCTGGCGCACAACGGCGAAAGCTTCCTGGCGGAGTTCCAGCGCCACGTCGACGACTTGTCGCTGGTGATCCTCGACGTGATGCTGCCCGATACCGACGGCTTCGCCCTGTGCAAGGCGGTGCGCGGCCGCTCCAACGTGCCGATCATCATGCTCACCGCCAGTTCCGACGAGACCGATCGCGTCGTCGGACTGGAGCTGGGAGCCGACGACTATATCGCCAAGCCATACAGCCCGCGCGAACTGCTGGCGCGGATCAAGGCGATCCTGCGCCGCAGCGCCCTGGAGACTCAACCCGCGGCCCGTTACTACCGCTTCGTCGGCTTCAGCATGGATTTGCTGGAACGCAAGGTGGTCGACGGCGGCGGTAACGAACTGGCCCTGACCGGGCTGGATTTCCAGTTGCTCAAGTACTTCGTCGAACATCCCGGTGAGATTCTCGACCGCAACGTGTTATGCGAACAGACCCGGGGGCGCGATTCCGGCCCGTTCGACCGCTCGCTCGACGTCCAGATCAGCCGTCTGCGCCTGCGCCTCAACGACGACGGCAAGCAGCCGCAGTTGATCAAGACCGTGCGCGGCGCCGGCTACGTGTTTGCCGCCGACGTCAGTATCGCCAATGCCTGAAGCGGGACGCCTCTGGCGCTGGCTGCCGCAATCGCTGATCGGGCGGCTGGCGCTGGTGATGGTGGCCGGCGTACTGGTCACGCAACTCGCCGGCAACCTGATCTGGGCCGCCCAACTGCGCGCCAAGGCCGAAGTCGAAGCCCGCTCCGCGTCGCAATACCTGGGCCACAGCGCCGCCAGTTCGATCCGTTTCTTCCGCAGCCTGCCGCCCAGTTACCGCACCCTGCTGATCCAGCAGTTCCGCGAAATGGGCGGCACGCGCTTCTTCGTGAACCTCGGCGACAGCTACGTGCCGATCCGCAAAATCGGCCGCAATACGCTGGCCGAGACGGTCACCGCCACCGTGCTGGCGACGTTGAAAGCCGACCTGCCCTACCTGCCGGAGTTTCGCCTGGCCTTTGCCTGGCCGGACCAACTGATCGTCTCCGCCAACGGCGTGAAAATCACCGACCTGCCCGACAGCTGGGTCCAGCACATCCTGTTGATCAAGCCCGACCCGGCACCGGTGCTGGTGATCCAGACGGAACTGGAACCGGGCAACTGGCTCTACCTGGCGACGCTGATGCCCAATCCGTATTTCCTCGGCGGCAACGATCCCCTGTCCTTCGACCGGCTGATGTTGCAGGGGCTGTCGCTGGCGGTGGTGCTGCTGCTGTCGATCCTGGTGGTGCTGCGCTGGATCACGCGCCCGCTGGCGGCGCTCTCCGACGCCGCCGAAGCCTTCGGCACGGACGAGCGCATGCCCGAACTGCCCGAAACCGGCAGCAAGGAATTCATCAACACGGCGCGCGCCTTCAGCGCGATGCGCCAGCGCATCCAGCAGTACCTGGAAGACCGCGAGCGCCTCTTCATCTCGATTTCGCACGACCTGCGCACGCCGATCACCCGCCTCAAGCTGCGCTCCGAATTGCTCGACGACGAGGCGCTGCGCAACGAGTTCGAAGACGACCTGGACGAACTCGACATGATGGTCAAGGGCGCGCTGCAATGCGTCAAGGACAGCGACATCCACGAGAATCCGGCCGAGGTGAAGCTCGACAGCCTGATCGATCGGATGATCCGCGGCGCCCGGCTGGCCGGCCACCAGGTGACGTATGCCGAATCCGGGCTGACGGTGCGCGCCAAGCCGCTGGCCCTGAAGCGCGCCATCGGCAACCTGCTCGACAATGCGCTGTTCTATGGCGAGCGCGCCGAATTGAGCGTGTCTGCAGAAGCCGGCTGGATCGTCATCCAGGTCCGCGACCACGGCCCCGGCGTGCCGCCCGAAGCCCTGGCCAGCCTGTTCGACCCGCGCGTGCGCCTGGGCCACGGCCGCGCACGCAACAAGGGCGGCCTGGGGCTGGGACTGGGGATCGCCCGCAGCATCGTCGAGGCGCACGGCGGGCAACTGCGCCTGGAAAACCATCCCGAGGGCGGCTTGATCGCCACGATCCGGCTGCCGGCCTGAATCGCCCGTTATGCTATCAGGATGAATTGTAAGGTTTCGTGATCCTATCTTGCAATTCGTTGCCGGGAGCGAATTTCAGATAGTTTGCTGTCGCCGTTGATGTTAATGTTACGGCCGAGTGCCAATCGCGCCTGCAAACCCAACATCCTGCCAAAGCGACAGTTCATGACACATCTGCAAAATCGTTCCCGGGCGCTCGACGTCATGCGCGGCATGACGCTGGCGCTGATGATCGTGGTGAATATGTCGCTCGACGAAGCGCATTCCTACGCGCCGCTGCTGCATGCCGCCTGGCACGGCCTGACGCTGACCGACCTGGTCTTTCCCAGCTTCATGTTCGTCGTCGGCGCCGCCATGAGCTTCACGCTGAGCAGATATCAGGGCATGGGCAACGCCGCCCTGCTGAAGAAGATCCTCTCGCGCAGCGCCCTGATCTTCCTGTGCGGCTACCTGCTCTACTGGTTTCCGTTTTTCGAATTCGACAAGGCCGGCCAGTTGGCCCTGCTGCCCGTCGCCAACACGCGCATTCCCGGCGTGCTGCAACGCATCGCCCTGGGCTATGGCTGCGCCGCCCTGATCGTGCATTACTGGGGGCGGCGCGGCGCCATCGCCTTCGGCATCGTCGCCCTGCTCGGCTATTGGTGGGCGATGGCCAGCTTCGGCGACTACACCCTGGCCGGCAATGCCGGCCTCAAGCTCGACAAGCTGCTGCTGGGCGAATCCCACCTGTATCGCGGCGAAGGCGTCGCCTTCGATCCCGAGGGCATCTTGAGCACGCTGCCGGCCGTCGTGAACGTGCTGGCCGGCTACTACGCCGGGCGCTACCTCCAGGCACAGGGCCGCGACTACGAAGCCGTCGCGAAACTGATGCTGGCCGGCGCCACCTGTATCGTCGCCGCGCTATGCTGGGACAGTGCCTTTCCGATCAACAAGAAGCTATGGACCAGTTCCTATGTGTTGGTTACCATCGGCATCGATCTGGTCGTGCTGGCGGCGCTGATCCAGGTCATCGACCTGGCGGGGCCGGCGCAGCGCCGCTGGACCTACTTCTTCGAGGTGTTCGGCAGGAACACGCTGTTCATCTATCTGCTCAGCGAACTGCTGATGAGCGTGTCGTGGCTCGCCCACGTCGGCGACAAGGCGCTGTTCACCTGGCTCTATGAGTCCGGCTTCCAGAGCTGGGCCGGCAACAAGCCCGGTTCGCTGCTGTTCGCCCTGGCCTTCATGCTGTCCTGCTGGCTGATCGGCTATGCGATGGACCGGAAGAAGATCTACATCAAACTCTGAATGGTGAAACCCTCATGAAGCTCTCCCGCCTCTGCCTTGCCATCGCCACCACCGCGGCTGCCCTGTGCCTTGCCCAGGCCAATGCCGCCGACCAACCCAATCGCGACTGGCCCAATCTGGCGCGCTACCGCGCCGAAAACGTCCAGGCCGGCTGGCCGGCCAAAGACGAGAACCGCGTCGTCTTCATGGGCGATTCGATCACCGAATTCTGGGACCGTTCACCATCCGGGCTGTTCGCCAACAAGACCTATATCAACCGCGGCATCAGCGGCCAAACCACGCCGCAGATGCTGATCCGCTTCCGCCCCGACGTGATCGAACTCCACCCCAGGCTGGTCGTCATCCTGGCCGGCACCAACGACATCGCCGGCAATACCGGGCCGGTCGGCGTCGAGACCATCGCCGGCAACATCGAATCGATGGCCGAACTGGCCCGCGCCCACGGCATCAAGGTGATCCTGGCCTCAGTGCTGCCCGCAGATCGCTACCCGTGGATTCCGGCGATAAAGCCGGCGCAGCAGATCGTCGCCCTGAACAAACTCATCAAGGCCTACGCCGAGGGCCACGGGCTGGTCTACCTCGACTACCACACGCTAATGGCGAATGAAGGGTTGGGCCTGAAGAAGGAATATTCCACCGACGGCGTCCATCCCGTCGCGGCCGGCTACAAGCTGATGACCGAGTTGGTCGAGCAGGCGATTCAGACTGCCTTGAGGCAGAGGTGAGGGATCGCCGAAGTGCCTGATTGATGCCGGGAGCCCATGCGTAGCACACCAGGGCGGAGATAGACGAAAACCGCGGCCGGTAGGGCAACTTTTCTCTTACCTACTGAGGCGGGTTGTATTTCTTCAGGAAGTTTTCTATCGCGCCAAAGACACGATAGCGGGTCTCTTCTTTGGCGATACCGTGCTCTTCCTTCTCCAGCTCCGTGTACTCGACAACTTTGCCATTCTTCTTCAGCCCGTCGCGCATCTCCTCACCGTGCACCAGCGGTACGCGGTAGTCCTTCTCGCCATAGGCCATAAAGACCGGTGCCTTGATTTTGTCGGCGTGTTTGGCGGGTGAAGTGGCGTTGAACTGGTCGCGCAACTTGTCTGGGTCACCCAGCGTCTTGTTCAGGCTGTAGGTGGCGGCACGGTCGCCCCAGGTGCCTGAAGATGAGATGTAAAACAGATTGGTCACGCCCAACAGATTGATGCCACAGCGGTACAAGTCAGGATCCTTGACCAAACCCATCATCACCGCATAGCCGCCATAGCTGGCGCCCATGATGCAAATGCGTTGCGGATCCACAACTCCTTGCTTGACCAGGCTATTCACGCCATCGGTAATATCGTCTTGCATGGACAAGCCCCACTGAGCAAACGACTTCTTGAAATGCAGGTCACCAAATCCAGTTGAGCCACGAAACTGAGGTTGTAGCACCGCATAGCCCATACCCGCCAGGAATTGGACCTCGGAGTTGTAGCCCCAGTGGTCCCGTGCCCAGGGGCCACCGTGCACGTTCACAACCAGGGGCAAGGCCTTCGCTTCTCTACCCAACGGCAGCGTCAGGTATGAAAGAATAGGCAGACCGTCGCGCGCGACATAGTCATACGCCAGCTGAGGCGACATCTTCTTGGGATCGATCCACGGGCGAGTGGCAAACAGGTTTTGCAACTTCTTCTTGTCCGGGTAGTAGAGGGAATACTGGCCCGGTTGGGTCGACGAGTATGAATGGATCAGCATCGCCGCACGCGCATTGCCGGGATGAATGACGTTCACCAGACCCGGAAACGCCTTGTCGACGGCCACCTGCAAACTGACCATGCCTTTGTCAAACCAGAGCGTCTTGGGTGGCTCGGTTTGCATCCGCAGACCCAGAAGTTTTCCCGAATCCGGGGTGAAGACCAGCCCACCATCAACGTTCACCATCTTGTCCGATGCCAACAATTCACCGGGTCTGTTATTGACAAAATCATATTTGTAGACGCCCCAGCGGCCTTCGTCCATGGGCGCGGTGACGATCATGGTGGTGTCGTCAGCATCAAAGTCCAGGACGCGGAACTTCGGTTCAAACGTCGAATGTTCCGACAGCTTGCGCCAAGCCTGGTCAACCTGGTCGCGGTACCACACCACCATCTGGCTTTGCTCCGCGTTGGTGGTGATCACGACCCGTAAGCGGTTCTTCTTGTCGATCACAAAGCCACGGGCCAGGCCATTGACATCAAAGTCAATGGCCTGGCGTTTGCCCGTCAGGCTGTCCACGCGGTATGGCACGGCGTTATTGTTCGGAAAATGCCCCACGGCAATGACGGCATTCGGGTCCTCATTAACCGCACGGCCCAGCATCGACATCCAGCGGGGCTCGGACGCCCAGATCCCGTAATCCATGCGGCCTCGGATCAGTTCGGGTGATTCCATCAAAATGGCCGACTTGGTTCCATCGCGGTTGATGGCATAAAGACCTCCGGCGGAGGAGGTCTGTTCGCCATCGCGGTTGATAATTCTGAAAGCGATGCGCTCATCATTGATCCACTGGATGCCGGTCACGTCCAGTTGGTCGTAACCCGCGACATTCTTGGCGGCACCCGTTTCAAGCTCAACAACCGCCAATTGAATCCGTCCCTCGATATTGGCCGTCGTGGCCAGGTATTTGCCGTTGGGGGACAGGGTAGCCGACGTGAATCTGGAATTTCTGAAGAGATCTTCCAGACTGGTCTGGGCCGTCGCAGTCCCGGCGCAGACCGCCAATAACAGTGACGCTGCAAGGGAGCACGATCTTTTGCTGAGTACGCGGATCATCTTATTTCCTGGTTGAATTGCTGATTGAGAAACTGCCGAGATTCGATTTCCGAGCATTTGGCAGGGCAAGACCCCGCTGAAGTGGCAAAGGGGTGGATTGGGCGAAATCCAGGGGGAATATTAGGGCCCGTGGTGGCGAATTGATATACCTAAAAACCAATAGTTTTATGGGCGGAGATGAGGTGAGCGTTCGGTTCATGATTATGCTCCATGAAAGTCGATGAAGTCAGCCATTTGTCATTTCGGCTGTCAGTCTGGCGACTCCACACTTGATTTCCGAACACTGTCCATGCCCATGTGGCATCGCCCTGGCCATTCACCTTGCGTATCGGGCCGATCCAGTTCTGGCCCAATTGGGAGAGTGGACGCGAAGTCTTGCCGTCACTTCCGTGGTTGAAAAATTCGCACCATGTTTCGCCCCAGAGC
Organism: Sterolibacterium sp.; assembly: GCA_041665185.1. GTDB lineage: Bacteria > Pseudomonadota > Gammaproteobacteria > Burkholderiales > Rhodocyclaceae > JACRAR01. Next base: position 8,341 of record JBAYJH010000046.1, on the reverse strand, counting down.
CTTGGCTTGATACATGGCATCGTCAGCATTCTTCGAGAGTTCGATGACATCAGTTCCATGATCCGGATAAATGGCAATGCCTGCGCTTGAAGAAATATTCAGGCTTTGATAACCGGGTAACTCGAAGGGTTGATTGAGTGCAGATCGGATTTTTTCAGCAACCATCACCGCGTCCTGTGCGTAAAAGCCATTTTGCGATTCAAAATGCCTTGAGGCGGATGTGACGGATAGCCGTGGTGCCTGATCGGCCATGCGCGACTGGCATGGCCAATGACTGCTCTACCATTGCGGATTCAATCGGATAGAGGAGCCCCACCCGATGCCGCGGCCGGCGGCAGCGAGAAGTAGAACGTCGCGCCGTCGCCTGCCTTGCCCTCGGCCCATACCCGCCCGCCGTGGCGCTCGACGATGCGCTTGACGATGGCAAGGCCGATGCCGGTGCCCCGAAATTCATTGGCCGCATGCAGGCGCTGGAAGACGCAAAAGAGCTTGTCCGCATATTGCATATCGAAGCCTACGCCGTTGTCCTTCACACCGTAGATGTTCTCGTTACCGTCGGTAACACCGGTCACTTCGACGACTGCCTCGGTCTGTTGGGCGGTGAACTTGACGGCATTGGCGAGCAGGTTGACTAATACTTGGCGAATCATCGCCTCATCGCCGCGGGCGGGTGGCAAGTCGCCCAGACTCAGGACAATGTTCCTTTCCGACGCTGCGCCGCGAACTTCCTCGAAGACTTCCCTCGCCAGGGCAGTCATGTCTACCGATGCCAACGCGATCTCGCGCCGGGACATGCGCGAGAATTCGAGGAGGTCACTGATCAGATCTCCCATGCGTACGGCATTGCGACTGATCAAATCCAGGTAACGTCGCCCCTCTTCGTCGAACCGGCTGCCATACTCCTCTGTCAGAAGGTGCGAGAAACCGTCAATAGCCCGCAGCGGCGCCCGCAAGTCGTGGGAAACGGAAGAAGAGAAGGCTTCCAGTTCCTTGTTGGCGGCTTCCAGCTGGGCGGTCCGTTCCCGAACGCGCTCCTCCAGCTCCTGGTTGAGCGCGCGGACCTGCTCCTCGGCGCGGCGGCGCCGGCGCACCGAGAGGATCAGCGAGGTACTCACGCCGAGCAGCACGGCGAACGACACCGCGGCGATCCAGGCCGCGTCGCGCGAGATCCGGAGGGTGCGCTCCGGCGCGAACAGGACCATGGCCCCCGGCGGCAGCCGCGACGCCGGGATTCCGAACCGGGCCAGCTGCCGGTGGTCGAAGAGGAAAGTCTTCCCGGCCCCGCGATGCACCGGGATGGACTCCGGGCGCTCGCCACGGAGGATGCGAACCGCAATCTCCGCGGCCAGACGCCCCTGCTCGACGCCGCTGATGACGCTCCCCCCCACGGCACCCTGGCCGACCGCAAAGTCCCAGTTCGTGAACACCGGGACGGGCGCCGCGGCGGAGACGAGTTCGACGACGCGCTGGCTGCTGATCCCCTCGCCGTCGCGCGTGCGCATGTTGGCCATGACGATGATCGCCGAATCGGGCGGGAGCGTTCGGAGGGCGTCGAGGGCCGCGTCCACGTCGGGATACTCGGGGAACTCGGTGGCGACCTGCGCAGGGAACGCCGCCAGCGCCTTGAGGGCCGTGGCGCGGTTGGCAGGATAGGTGAGGTCTTCCGCCATTCCTGGGAAAACGATGCGTTTCGTCTCCGGCACGAGCTGCTGTAGCACCTGTAGCGTGCCGAGCATGTCGGGATCCTCGGCCACACCGGTGATACCCGTCTCGCCGCGGCGCATCGAATCCGCGTAGCCGTTCAATCCCATGAACACGATGGGCACACCCGGGAAGAGCTCGGCGCGGTGCGCGCGGGCGAAGTCGAACGCGGCGTTATCCGATGTCAGCACCACCCGGAACCGCTGATCCGCGAGCTTGGTGCGGAGGAGTTCGAGGACCAGCGGCGCCTTCAGCAGCTCCGGGTGGTGCACCGCGTCCAGATACTCGATCCGCACGTCATACGTGGCGGCGAGAGGCCCGAAGACGGTGTCGACACCGTCCTGCTGCGAACGCGTCCACACGTAGTCCGGGCTGTAGGAATGAAGGACGAGGACGTTGTCACGCCCATGAACCGGCGACCCGGCACGGGCCACCGCCGGGGCCAACGCGAGGAGCATAGCCAACGCCAGGAGCACGGCCAGCGCCGCGGCGAAGCGGCTCAGCGAGCCCGTGTGGCGCAAGCTCGCGAGGCAGCGCGACCGTTCCTCACGATTCGAGGTCATTGCGTGGGTCGTTCCCTGCGTTTGGACGGGAAACGATAGTCTATCCAAAGGGCCATTATTCAGTATGGCTGACGCCGGCCACCGCAGTCAATCTGGGATTTCACGCCTGGATGCTTCACGATTTTCACGCTTCGCAGAGGTGGCCTTCCGAATTTCACCTCAAGCACTCTCCGAGAACCCGAGACGGCGGTGCGAGTCACACCATGACGAGGAACGGCTCATCTCGTTTTCGCCCGCTATACTGCGCCCGAGGGCGGCAGCCGCGACGCCGCATAGTAGAATTCGACGCGTCGAGCCTGGGCCATCAAGAGCCAGTCGCCACGCCACGGAATCTGCCATGTCGCCTGCCCTGCTGCTGTTCTTCGTCTTCGCCTATTTCGCCCTGCTGCTGGGCGTGGCCTGGGCGACTTCGCGCAATTCGAACAACGAGAGCTTTTTCATCGGCAACCACGGCAGCAACTGGATGTTGGTGTCGTTCGGCATGATCGGGACTTCCTTGAGCGGGGTCACCTTCATCAGCGTCCCCGGCGCGGTGGGCATGGACGGTTTCGGTTATTTGCAGGTAACCTTCGGCTATGTCCTCGGCTACCTGGTGGTGGCTTTCGTCCTGCTGCCGCGGTACTACCGGCACCGGCTCACCTCGATTTACCGCTATCTGGACACGCGCCTTGGCAGCGGCGCCTATCTGACCGGCGCCGGTTTCTTCATCCTGTCGCGCACCCTGGGGGCGACGGCTCGCTTATATCTGGTCGTCAGGATCTTGCAGGATGTGATCCTGGACGGCTTCCACGTGCCGTTCTGGCTGACCGCACTGGTGATTCTCGCCATGATCCTGCTGTATACCTACGAAGGCGGCGTCAAGACCATCGTGTGGACCGACACCCTGCAAACCAGCTGCATGCTGCTCGGTCTCGTCATCTGCGTGCTCTATATCCTCGACAGCCTGCATCTGTCGCTGGCCGACAGCCTGCTACAGATGCAGCAGCGCGGCCTGGCGACGGTGTGGTCGCTGGACATCGACAGCAAGCAATATTTCCTCAAGCAGGTGCTGGCGGGGATGTTCATCGCCATCGCCATGACCGGCATGGACCAGGAGATGATGCAGAAGACCATCTCGGTCAAGACCCTGGCCGACTCCCGCAAGAACATCCTCGTCCTGAGCCTGGTCATCACCGCGGTGATAGCGCTGTTCCTGTTCCTGGGAGGATTGCTGTACTTGTATGCGCCGGTCGTCGGCGTCACCGCGAGCGGCGACCGGATATTCCCGGCCATCGTGTTGGGGCATCTGCCGGTCCTGGTGCAGATGATTTTCATCATCGCCCTGATATCGGCGTTATTCCCCAGCGCCGACGGCGCGATTACGGCCCTCACCTCGTCGTTCTGCATCGACATCCTGAAATTCGAGCGTCGCCAGGACATGGGCGAAGCGGATCGCAAGCGCCTGCGCCAGCGTGTCCATCTGTGCTTTGCCCTGCTGTTCCTGGGCTTGGTGATACTGTTCAGGTGGGCCGACAGTCCCAGTATGATAGGCATCATCCTGAAACTCGCCGGCTATACCTACGGCCCGCTGCTGGGTCTGTTCGCCTTCGGCGTATTGACCCGCCGCGCGGTCAGGAACGCCTGGGTTCCAGGCATCGCGGTGCTGGCCCCGCTGCTGTGTTACTTGCTGGATATGTATCAGGCCGCGTTGTTTGGCGCTTACCGGATCGGCCTGGAACTGCTGCTCATCAACGGCCTGCTGACCTTCGCCGGCTTGTGGGCGATATCCAGGCCGGCGGAGGCGTTGGCGACCAAGGCCGCGCCAGTCGCCGCCGCCCGTGCCTGAGACGGATCCATGCGGGCGCGGGCACAACGGACTTTTTTTGCGGCGCTATTTGCCGCGGGGATCCTCCTGGTGAATCCGGACAGCACCGCGACAGAACCCTTTGCAACCTTGGACGCGGAGCTTGGCGCGGTGGTCAACGATCCCGCCCATCCGCTCGCCAGCCTGTCGGTGCTGGCAATACGCGACGGCGCGGTGGTCTATCAGAGGCAATTCGGCTACCGCCATATCGATCCCGCCATCTCGGCCAACAACCTGCCCGCCGACCCGGATACGCTGTATCGCGTCGCCTCGATATCCAAGCTGGTGACCGCCCTGGGCGCCATGAAGCTGGTCGAGCAAGGCAAGTTGTCGCTCGATGCCGACGTCGGCCCGCTGCTCGGCTATCCGCTGCGCAACCCGCATTTTCCGTCCCGAGCGATCACCTTGCGGATGCTGTTGTCCCACACCTCGTCGCTGCGCGATGACGCCGGCTACTTCTGGGATGCACGGCATGCCCTGAAAGACCTGCTGTCGCCGGGCGGCTCCCTCTACGGCAGCGGCGCGATGTGGGCCCGCAACGCCCCGCCTGGCGGCTATTTCAGCTACACCAACCTGAATTCCGCGATCGTTGCGGCGCTGATGGAACGCGCCGGCGGGGAGCGCTTCGACCGCTTGATGCAACGCCTGATCCTGGTACCGATGGGCTTGCGCGGCGGATTCAATCCTGCGGAATTTTCCGCCGCCGAGCTGAACAACCTCGCCGCCCTCTACCGCAAGCGCAGCGAAATCAACGGCAAGGAAATCTGGAATTCAACCGGGCCATGGGTGCCCCAGGTGGACGACTACAGCCGTAACCCGCCGCTGCCTCGCGCCGGGCCGGATTACGTCCTGGGCAGCAACGGCACCCTGCAGAGTCCGCAGGGTGGCTTGAGGATTTCGGCGGCCGATCTGGGAAAGATCATGCTGATGCTGATCAACCAAGGCAAGCATGAGGGCCGGCAGATCCTCAAGGCCGCAAGCCTCGCCGCCATGTTTGCCGAACAATGGCGCCATGACGGCAAGAGCGGCAATGGCGATACTTACCGGGGACTGTTCCATGCCTGGGGGCTCGGCAATCAGCACTTCCTCGACTTGAGCGCCCCAGGCAGCGGCGACCGGCTGGTCGAGGGCGGCGGGTTCACCGGCGTCGGCCATCTGGGCGACGCCTGGGGGCTGACCGCGGCCTTCGTCTTCGACCCGGCCGCTCGCAACGGAGCGATCTACCTCATCGGCGGGCCGGGCACGGACCCGGAGACCTACAAGGGACACTATTCCTCAAGATCCCGCTATGAGGAAAAGATCATGACCGCCTTATACCGGCGGGCAATTTTGAATACCGACCAGCATGAGAGATAGGACCAGGAATATGCACATACGCATGATTGCAGCGCTGTCGATTGTTGCCTGGGCGCTGTACGGCAGTGGGTCGCTGGCGGCACCCTCAGCGTCAACTTCGGGCACTCAACCCTATACCCTGGAGCGCTTCAGCCTTCCCGGGCCGGTCAATGGCGTGCTGGCCAGAACCGATCTGGGCAACAAACGCGTGCGTGTCGAAGTGGCCCTGGCCGACGATCGCGATCCCGACGGCGCAGGCCCATGCGTCGGGCAAATGGAGACAACCAGTATCGCGGCGCGCAAGCATGGCTATCAGATCGCCATCAACGCGAGCTTCTTCGCCACACCTCAGGTGAAGGAGGTGGATGGCAGGAAGATATCCTACTTCGTCGGCAATTGCGGCTACCCGGAAGGCTGGCATTTCTCGGCAGGCCGGCTGATCTCGTCGCCGCTCAAGGAGAATTTGCGCGCCACCATGATCGTGCACCGCGACGGCCACGTGACCCTCAAGGACGGAGTGACGGAATTGCCGGGCGACACGGCCTTTGCCGTCAGCGGCAACGCCATGGTGCTGGCGAATGGCGAACCGACCCGCTCGGCCACCGACGTCATGCGGCATCCGCGCAGCGCGGTGGGTCTCAGCGCCGACGGCAGGACGCTGCTCATTCTGGCGATCGACGGCCGCCAGGAAGGCCACAGCCGGGGCGTGACGCTAGCAGAACTGGCGCGGATATTTCTATCGTTCGGCGCCCACAGCGCCATCAACCTCGATGGCGGCGGCAGCAGTTCCATGGTCGTGCGGGATCCGGCCACGGGAGTGCATGCCATCGTCAATCAGCCCTCGGAACCCTCCTCGACCGGACTGCCGATGCGCGTCGAGCGGCCGGTGATCGATATCGTCGGAGTAACCGTGGAATGAGCGCCCGCCATTCGGGGCTGCGGCCAATCACGCCAGGTGCCACCATCGGCGTGATTGCACCGGCGGGGCCGGCCAGCGCCGAGGCGGTCGACGCGATTGCGCCTTGGCTGGCAGCCCGAGGGTTCAGCGCCCGCATATTTCCGGGCTGCCGGGCGCGGCGCGCCCATCTTGCCGGCGAAGACCACGAGCGGCTGGCTGACCTGCATGCGGCGTTTTCCGATCCCGCAATCGCCGCCATCATCTGCATGCGCGGCGGCTACGGCAGCGCGCGCCTGCTCGACCAGATCGACTACCCGCTGATCCGGCGGCATGCCAAGCCTTTCGTCGGCTACAGCGACATCACCGCATTGCACACGGCCTTCGCCCAGGACGCCGGCATGGCCAGCATCCATGGGCCGATGCTGACTTCCGACCTGGTCGGCGCCGTCGACGGAACTTCGGCCGATGCGCTGTTCGACATGTTGTGCAACGGGCTTGACTCCGGCACCGACCTGCCCTGCGGCGATGCCAAACTGGTGAGCCTGGCCGGCGGCAGGGCGCAGGGCCGTCTGGTCGGGGGCAATCTCAGCGTGCTGTGCTCGCTGCTCGGCACGCCGTGGGCGGTGGAAACCCGCGATACCCTGCTGTTCGTCGAAGAGTGCAACGAACCCAGCTATCGTGTCGATCGCCTGCTGACGCAGCTGCGCCTGGCCGGCAAGCTCGCCGGCGTCGCCGGATTCCTGGTCGGCAGCTTCAGCGACGCCGACGATCCCGGCGCGGTGATCGAAGAACTCCTGGCCCCTTTCGGCAAACCCATCCTGTGCGGTTGGCCGGCCGGCCATTGCCAGCCGAATTACCCGCTGCCGCTGAATGTGCCGATGATCCTCGACGCCGATGCACGGCGCCTCATGCTGGTCTAGGCCGATACCGCGGGCTCCAGCAGGGTCAGGGTCTGCTGCTGCGAATCGAGCCGCGCCTTCAAGCCCATGGGCAGGGTGAACTGGTGGGCGATATGGCCGAAGGAATAGCCATATACCGCGGGGACGGTTGAAGCGCCCAGGTGATCGTCGATGGTCTCGTCGAGGCTCAGCGACGGATCGCTGTCCGGTGGACCGCATTTCTCGAAGACGCCCAGCATCGTCGCCGCCGCCTGCCGGAGACCCTGGCTCAACTCGAGTTGCGTCAGCATGCGGTCGATGCGGTAAGGTGCCTCGCCGATCTCCTCCAGGAAGACGATGGCGTTGTTGAAATCCGCGGCGTAGGGCGTCCCCACCAGGGCCGCGAGGAGGCTGAGATTCCCGCCGACCAGCGTCCCCTCGGCGACGCCTGGACGCAGCGTGCGCAGCGCGAAATTCGGCGCATCCGCCGCCTTCAGACGGTTTTCCTCGGCCATGGATATGACATATTCCGGCCGCGGCGCCATCAGCACCGAACGCAGATGGGAAACCGAATATTCGGAAAAAGTCGACGAAGCCACCGGTCCGTGAAAAGTCACCAGACCGGTGCGGCGCAAGATCGCCAGATGCAGCGCCGTGATGTCGGAGTAACCGACGAATACCTTGGGGTTGCGGCGGATCAACTCGTAATCGAGCGCTCCCAGCAAGCCGATGGCACCGGAACCGCCGTGCGCCGCCCAGATACCCTTGACCTCGGGATCGGCGAACATGCCGTGCAAATCCTCAAGGCGCTGCCTGGTCGTCCCGGCAAAGTTTCCGCGCTGGGCGCGAATGTTCTTGCCCAGTTTCACCCTGAGGTCCAGGGATTGCAGGTTGGCGACGCACTTGTCGATTTTTTCCTGGTCGGCATGGCCGCTGGGGGTGAGCAGACCAACCGTGTCGCCGGGCTTGAGCCGCGGAGGCTTGATGAGGCGCGGCTTGGCGGCCGGCAACCCAACCGACGCGACAGCGGGCAAGGCCGACGCACCGATGCCGAGGCCGATCAATTGGCCGAACCGGCGCCTGCCCAGGGGCTTCTTTTCAAGATTGGCCACGCGTGCGGGCT
>JBAYJH010000045.1:0-22801 GCA_041665185.1 Sterolibacterium sp. | reverse complement strand
TGCCGAAGTTCAGGTAGCGGCTGCCGGTATTGACGCCGGCCGGCGCGCCGGCTGGTGCCGGGCCGCTGAACTGTAGCGCCATCGCCGGTAGATTGCTGTTGTTTTGCGGCACGCTGTTGTAGTCGCGGTTGGAGACCTTTAATTCCGTGGAAAAGTTGGGGGTCCAGTCGGCGAACCACTGGCCGACGACGGTATCGATGGATTTTTGCTGGTCCCACCACCACGACGTCAGGCTGAGGCTGGTGGCGCCGAAGTTGCCGAAGTTGGTTTCGTTCTGTTCGGTACGGGCGAAACGCACGTTGGCGCGATGCTTGTCGCTGATATTCCAGTCGAGCTTGAGTAGCATGTCCTTGACCAAAAGTTCGGAGGGCCCGATGGCGTCGCCGATATCGATCTTGTACTGGTTCTTGGCCAGGGTCCTGATGGCGTCGATCTGGTTCTGCGAAATGGCGACATTGGTCAGGGCGCTGCCCACCGGGCCAAACTCGGGCTGCGCGCGGTTGCTCTTGAGCTCTTCGTAGCTGCCGAAAAAGAACAGTTTGTCCTTGACGATGGGGCCGCCCAAGGTCGCGCCCTTGGTGTCTTCCTTGAAGGGACGAAACGGAAAGTAGCTGCCATTCGCCCGGTTATAGCGGTCGCCGATCCCGCCTTCGTCGCGAAAGACGTAATAAACGCTGCCCTTGATCTCATTGGTGCCGGATTTCGTCACGGCATTGATATTGGCGCCGGTGTATCCCTTCTGCGTCACGTCGTAGTTCGCCACATTGACCTGGACCGACTCGATGGCGTCGATGGAGATGGGTTGCTTCGCCGTCGGGAGATTGTTGGCTTCCAGGCCGAAGGTGTCGCTGGTGGTCACGCCGTCGATGGTGATCGAGTTATAGCGGGTGTTTTGTCCGGCCGCGGAGAGTTCGCCGCGCTCCTTGTCGGTTTGGGACAGGCGCGGATCGATGCGGGCGTAGTCCTGCAAGTTGCGCTGAATTGAGGCAAAGGCGTCGAGCTCCGCACGTCCCAGGCTGGTGCCCGTTCCCATGGCGGCGCTATTGAAGATCTTGGTATTCGAAGTGCCGCTCACGACGATCTTCTGCAACGCCTCGGCGCCGAGGCTGGCATCCAGGTTCAGGGTTTCTGCCAGCGGCAGGTACACGTTTTCGCGCCGCTCGACCTTGCCGTCCTTGGTAATCGTAATCGTGTACGGACCGCCGACACGCAGGCCGCGGGCGCCGTAACGGCCCTCGCCATCGGTGACGAGCTTGCTGACAGAACCGGACTCGTTGTGGATGACGCTGACGTCGGCGCCAATCACCGGTCTTCCCCCGCCGCCAGTGACCCGCCCGGCAATCGCCGAACTGGTGTTCTGCGCCATGGCCGGAGCGATGAGCAGGGCAATTGCCAAGGCGATAGCGGTCCTGGCATGGCCAGCCCGGGTGATTCGTTTCTTCATGGTGGGAATCCTCACTTGCGCTGCATTGAACAAAGGCCATCGGGCGATGGCGGGGACACGCGTCCGCGCTTGCGGCAACTGTGCAATTATTTGTGTTGTTTGTTACGGCATCATTGCAATCGGACAAACACGCCGTTACGCTCTCGCGCTCGAAATCGCCCGGCCAGCCAAACGCCACCGCGTCCCAGTAATGTCTACTTCCGGGTGGTGCGATGCGAACGCTGCAAGGCAAGGAATTCCAGGACGCCCCAGAGCAGGGTGCTGACCAGGGCGAAAGCCGGATGAAAAACGGTTTTGTTCAGGATGGCGCGCATTCGAGGGCTCCAGTTCGGCGTCGATCGCCCCCGGCAACCGGAGGATGAAGCGCCCACCTTACCCAGCGGAAGTTACGCCCACGTTACCGTATTGCGACAGTCAAGCCAGCTTCCAATCACGCCAGCTTCGGCAATTTCAACCGGTTGAGCTCCTTCAATTGTGCCGGTATCTGGTCCAGCAAGGCCCGATGCCGCGAGGCATGCCAACCGCCGACCAAGGAGACAGCCTCGCGCAAACGATGATCGTCGCCGGCGCAATTCATCAACAGCAAACCGGCATTCGCCAGGTCATTGAGCTGGCCGAGTTCGTCCTGCATCTTGCCCAATCGCGCCAACAGGTGCTGCAAGGGCTTGCCGGCGGCCAGCGGGGAAAAGAACTCCAGCGCATATCTGAGCCGCTTGATGCCGATGCGCAAGCTGTGCAGCGAGGCGGGATCGTCGATGGCGGCGGCCGCCACCAGCCCCAGCACCTTCTTGCGCAGCCGTTTCAGTCTTGCCTCGGCGAAGACACCCAAGGTGTTCACCATTTCCGGCACGTCCCCGAGCGGCGTCTGGAAAGGCGGCCGATGCAACAGCGCGGTCGTCCGTACCACCAGCCGACCGTGGGCAATCGATTTCAGGTGACGAATGGCCACCGCACGCGCCGAATTCTGGCGATCGGTGATGGCGCCGGCCAGCGCCGCGAGTCGTGGTTCATTGGGGAGCGCACGCATCACCGGCGTGGCGATTTCGGTCAGCAGCACGTCGAGGTCACGGGCATGGCCCAGCCGTGTCGTCAGGATGCGCAATTCCGGTGCCAATTCGTCCGCCAGCCCCGCCGGCAGCAGCGGCCCGAACAAGCGTAGCGCAGCGCGCAAACGACGCGTCGCCACCCGCATCTGGTGGATGAATTCCGGATCGCTACTCTTGATTGCGCCGAGCAGGTTGGCCTGTAAATGCTCCAGGTTGGCCAGGGCGATCTTGCGGAACGCATCCAGCGGCGCGTCATTCGATGCCAAGGGCACGGTCGAAGATTTTTGCGGTGTCGGCGGCAGGCCCTGGAACAATCGGTAACCGCGCTCCGCCTTGCTCAGAATTGCCGGCATCAGCGGCACGCGTTCGCCCAGGGTTTGCGCGAGCTTGAAGAGTTCATCGATGCCACCGGCTGGTGCATCGCCGGCCAGTTCGATTTCCACTTCGGAGATATCTTCGAGTTTTCCCGCCGCGGCGATCCAGCCTCGATCCAGCATCAGCAGCACGACGCACCCCGGCCGGGGCTCGAAGCGCCAGGTGGTGCGCTTGAAGTTGGTCTCGAACAGCGGGGTAATTTGCTTGTGCAGCAGCGGCCGTTCCAGCCAATGGCGGATGCGTGGCGCATCGACGTTGGCAAAATCGAAATGACCGGCGTAGGGGCTCTCCCATTCCGGCCGACTGGTAAGCCCCGCCGCGGAACTGCCGGCGCACTTGACGGTTTGTAGCCAGACGCGGCCCTGTTTGCGCAAACGCAGTGCAATGCCGCGCTGGTGCAATGCCAGGTGAGGAGTGTCGTAGTAGAGGTTGATCAGCTGGTGGGTAGTCTTGGCAACCGCTTTCCTCAGCACCGACTGGCGGAGCAGCAGCGCCTGGGCCGCCTTGGGCAAAGCGAGCTTGAGTTCTATCTCATTGGCCATATGGATTGAGCGTCACAGGAATGCACCTTAGACTACGCAACCAATTATAGGATGATTGTCCTTCCCCAGCCAGAAAGAGCGCCAATACGCTGTTGCTGTCATCGATTTGTCATCGATTTGTAATGTGGCCGGGGTATCCTCGAACGAGTTGATCCGCAAGATGCGGATCCGATCAACCATGACGACGCCGAATGAATATTTCGATGCGGCACAATTGGGCCGCATCGCCAAGTCTTGCCGAAGGTGGAACGGCATCGATTCCTTGCCGGCCAGCATACGCGGCAAACTGGAGGAGCTGGACTACCTGTCCCAGCGCTTGCTTGACCAGACAGCCGGCCAGGATGTCGATTTCGCGCTCATCCTGGTGCTCATCAAGAGTCATTGCCATACCCTGAAGCACGAATTCGAAAAGATCCAGGTCTCCTTCGACTGTCCTGCGTGTCCCTTGCACGCGGACTGATCACCTCGCCGACGGCACCTGCTCCTTCTCGCGGTCCGCCAGGAAATCCGCGAAAGCCTCCGCCGCCATCGGCCGCGCGAAATGGTATCCCTGCGCTTCGTCGCAATGGAAGACGCGCAACTGGGTGGCGATACGGGCATTTTCGACGCCTTCGGCGACCAGCTTGAGGTTCAGGCTCTTGGCCATCTGGATGATGGCGCGAACTATTGCCGCGTCGTCGGAATTGCTGTCGAGGTCACGTATGAACGACTGGTCGATCTTGAGTTTATCGACCTTGAATTTCTTCAGGTAGGACAGGCTCGAATAGCCTGTGCCGAAATCGTCGATCGAAAGATTGAGGCCAAGCAGCTTCAGTTGCCGTACTGTGGCGAGGACGTTTTCGGTGTCCCGGATCAGGATCGACTCGGTCAATTCCAGTTCCAGGAAGATCGGATCCAGGCCTGATTCCATCAGGGCGCTGCTGACGGATTGATACAGGTTGCCGCGCTTGAATTGCACCGCCGAAAGGTTGACCGCCATGACCATTTCAGGCAGCCCGGCCTGCTGCCAGGCCTTGGCTTGCCGGCAGGCTTCGCGCAGCACCCATACACCGATGGGAACGATCAGGCCGCTGTCCTCGGCGACGGAGATGAATCTTCCCGGCGGCAGCAAGCCGAACTCCGGATGCTTCCACCTGATCAATGCCTCGGCGCCGATCACCAAACCGCTTTCCAGGTGGATTTGGGGCTGATAGTGGAGCACGAATTCGTCGCGCTCCAGCGCCCGGCGCAGTCCATTGCGGATGTGCAGTTGCTCGCTGTGGTCGGCGGTCATGGAGTTGTCGAAGAACTGGTAGGTATTGCGCCCCACCTCCTTCGCTTGATACATGGCCGCATCCGCGCTGCTGAGCAGGGATTCGAAATCCTTGCCGTCGTCGGGATACAGGGCGATGCCGATGGACGTGGTGAGCGAGAGTTCGTGATCATCCAGGGTGATGGGTTCTTCGGTTCGGCGCAGTATCATCTCGGCGATCCTGACAATCGCGTCGGTATCGCGGAGATCCGAAAGGATCACGATGAACTCGTCGCCGCCGTGACGGCTGATCATATCCGACTCGCGCACGCAACTCTGGATCCTGGTCGAAACGATTTTCAGCACCGCGTCGCCGAATAGGTGCCCCTCGGACTCGTTGATCGATTTGAAGTGATCCATGTCGAGAAACATCAATGCCACTTTGGCCTTGGATTTCTCCGCGCTGTCGATTGCCGCCTGTAGCTGCTGATTGGCGGACAAGCGATTCGGCAGCTCCGTCAGCGCATCATGGTTGGCCAGAAACTCGATGCGGCGTTGTGCCCGCAGGCTTTCGCCGATATCGGAGGACATGCCGAGATAATGGGTGATGCAGTCGTTTGCGTCCCTGACGGCGGCGATCAGCAACCACTCGGGAAAAACCTCCCCGTTCTTGCGGCGATTCCAGATTTCTCCCTCCCACTGACCCGATAGAGTCAACTGTTGCCACATGTCCCGGTAAAACTCCTCGTCATGGCGCCCGGACCTCAGGATACGGGGATTCTGCCCGGTGAGTTCGTCGATTGAATAGCCGGTGATTTCCGCGAACGCAGAATTCACTGACAGGATTCGCGCATCGATATCGGTGATGACGATGCCCTGGTTGCAGCGCTCGAATACGGTTGTGAAAAGCCGCCGTTGCTGGTCCGCCAATTGCCGTTCGGAAAGGTGATCGGCACTCATGACGACGCGACCGTCGAATAATCCCGCTGATTGATGAAGAAGCTGTTGCCTTTGATGGCCTTGGCCTTCTTCTTCACTTCCGCGGCGATGATCGATACCTGGAGGTGCGTCTTGAAGGCTTCGGGCGATGCGTTGAACGCGCCGATCGACAGCGAGATGATTTCCTGGAACTCCATCTGGCCCTTGCGATTCTCGGTGACATAACCACCGCGTTCGATGTCGTCATTGCTGAAGAACCTCAGGATTTCCTTGCCGAATTGCTCCAGGGCACGACGGCAGCGGTCTTCGCAATCGGTGCTGCGCAGCACCAGGACGAAGTCGTCGCCGCCGATATGGCCGATAAAGTCGCGCTCGCTATCGCATATTTCGGTCAAGATGCGCCCGGTCAGTTGTATTACCTCGTCGCCCTTGGCGTAGCCGTAGACGTCGTTGAAGGGCTTGAAATGATCCAGGTCGCAATAACAGATATGACAGGATTCGTCATTGGCGAGCAGGCTGTCGATATGCTGGTTGATAGGGACATTGCCGGGCAACTGGGTCAACGGGTTCGAATATCTTGCAGCGTCCATTTGCATAACCGTGATTTCACGTACCAGATCCTGCACCGAACCCATGCCGACGTAATCCTCATGGTCGGTAATGATAAAGCCGCTGATGAGATGCCTGGGGTCGGCATTCACCACCATCTCGGATATCTCCGCCAGCGGCAGCTTGATGTCGAGGATCAGTGGCTGGGGATCCATGAAGCGGGTACAGGGCTTGCGGCCGAACAACTCGTGCCGGAACGGGCGCGACATGTTGTCGACCATTTCATAGCGGGCGATCAGTCCTCGGGGAACGCCATTCGCGACCACCGCGATGGCGCGCAGGGACGGGTCATTCTCGAACATGACGAATACTTCGCCGGCCGTGGTACGCGGCGTAACCACCGGAGGATTGGTCAGCAACTTCTCCAGGACTCCCCGGGATTTTCTGGCATTACCGGGTTTCGCGCCGCCATGCACGACAATGGCCTTATGCGCCGCCGCCGACAGCGTCCGGCTTGGATTCTGGTTGAATCGGCCGAAAAAGTCGCCGGCGGCAAGATCGATGCCAAGTCTCTTCAGCAGGTGAAACTCACCCAGCGTCTTGATTCCGGTCGCCACCACCTGCCGGCCGGTAACCTCCCGCTGCAACTGCTCGATGAAGCGGGACTGGTTGCTGGCGTTCCTGTCGATCGATTCGAGCACTTGGCCGTCGAGCATCACATAATCCGGCTTGAGCTTGCTCCATAACAGCATGTCGGCATGTGAGCAGCCGAAGTCGCTCGAAGCGATCAATACGCCGAGACGATGGAAATGCTCACCCAATTGAATCGCGCTGTCGAATTCCTGTTTCTCGAATTCGAAAGTACTTGGAAACACCACCACCAGGGAACTCGCGGCGAAGTCAGCGCCCGCCGGGAGCAGATTCATCATCCCTGCCAGCGGCAATCCGGCTTCCTTCACCGCTCCCTGGGGCAGGGTATAAAACATCAATTTGGAGTTCCGCACCGGGAAACTCCCGGCCGCAATCTTCAGCGATAGCGCGACCAAACGGGACGCCATGCCGAGTCGATTGCACTGATTGCCCAACAGATTCGCGGCGCCGCACAAGGAATTGGACACACCACGCACTCGTGTCACATAACCGAGAATTTCCCCACGGGATAGGTCCGCGATCGGCTGAAAGCGTGCTTGCAACTCCTGGTTGGACAGGATCGCGTCAAGTTCCCCGGCGCATACCTCGCAGCCTAATGCGGAGTCGGCCGGCAAGCTCAGGCGATGCTTCATCGGCCGAACTCACTTGATACCGCCGAGAACCGCCTGGCCGATCTTGAAGAACACCTCGGTGATGGTGTATTTCGGGAACCGGGCCGCCTCATAGGTCGCGACGGTGGCGGCGGCAGTTGAAATCAGCCACGCGGCAACGAGCAAAGCATGGACGAGATGCTGGGACTGTATGCTGATTTTCAAGAATGGCCCCTTGTGAGGCGTGCTTTGAATGAGGAAACAACACTGAACGCAAAAGCAGCTGGGTTGAGGCAATCCGCCAGTAACGTCGGAGATCTTAGAGCACCCAGGTTTCATTTTTATGAATCTCCCTATCTTCCTGTCACAGGCCTGAAACAAACAGCGTTCATCCTTGACGCATGAACATACTGATGATTTCGGATGTCTATTTCCCGCGCATCAACGGCGTGTCGACCTCGATACAGACCTTCCGCGATACCCTGGGCAGCGAGGGGATTCAGGTAACCCTGGTGGCGCCGGACTATCCGGAGGCGAGCGGCCCCGCCGACGTCATCAGGATTCCCTCGCGCAAGGTTCCGCTCGACCCCGAGGACCGCCTGATGCGCCGGGGCGACCTGGCGCGACTGCCGCAGATGCTGACGGGAAGACATTTCGACCTGGTGCATGTGCAGACGCCTTTCGTCGCCCACTATGCCGGGCTGAAGCTGGCCCGCGCGCGCGGCATTCCCTGCCTGACGACCTACCACACCCATTTCGAGGAGTACTTCCATCACTACCTGCCGCTGCTGCCGCGCCCCCTCGCCCGCTGGCTGACGCGGCGGCTGGCCCGCTCGCAGTGCAACGCCCTCGACGCGATCGTCGTGCCCTCGCAGGCGATGCACGACAAGCTGCATGCCTATGGGGTGACCACGCCGCTGCATGTGCTGCCCACCGGCATCCCCATGGAGAAGTTTTCCGGCGGCGACGGCCCCGGCTTCCGGCACCGCCACGGCATCGCCGACGACGAGTCGGTGGCGCTGTATGTCGGCCGTGTGGCCTTGGAAAAAAACCTCGGCTTCCTGCTCGAAGCCACCGCATCGGCCTTGCGCCAGACGCCGGCGCTTTGCTCCAAGCTGCGCCTGGTGATCGCCGGGGCCGGACCGGCGCTGGCGGGATTGCAGCGTCAGGCGAAGGCGCTGGGCATCGCGGAGCGGGTGATCTTCGTCGGCTACCTCGATCGCAGCCGGGAGCTGCCCGATTGCTACGCCGCCGCCGACCTGTTCGCGTTCCCTTCGAAAACCGAGACCCAGGGCCTGGTGCTGCTTGAGGCAATGGCAATGGGCCTGCCGGCCTTCGGCATTCCGGCCATGGGCGCCGCGGAAATTCTCGGCCCACAACGTGGTGCGGTCTGCGCGCCGGATACCGCCGCGGAGTTTGGCGCCATGATGGTCGAGTTGCTGGCCGACCAGCGGCGCCTCGCCGAACTCTCCGTCGCAGCCAGGCTGTTCGCCGGGGAATGGGCGGCGCCGGAACGGGCGCGCCAGCTAGCGAGTCTCTATCGCAGCCTGCGCAATAGCGCAAACTCTAATCGTCAGACCACCCACGTGCCATGAACGCTCAAAGACGGTATTGACGCCCCCACCCCCAACCCCCGCCCAGGCGGGGGCTACAAATTGCTCGCCGCGCTCGTGGGTTACCGGTACCCGACTTTGGGGTTAGGGTACGAGGCACTTCGTAACCGCATTTCACGCTAAGGAAACCGTATGACCACCAAGAATTCCGCCGACGCGGAAAGCCCGTTCAAGGGCAAAACCGGCCTGGTGCGGATCTGGAACGCCTTCAGCTATTCGCTGGCCGGCTTGCGCGCGGCTTACCGGCACGAGGACGCCTTCCGCCAGGAAATGTGGCTGGCGACGGTACTGATTCCCGCCGCCCTGCTCTCCCCCGCCAACGGCTATGGCAAGGCACTGATGATCGCCAGCGTGCTCCTCGTGCTGGTCGTGGAGTTGTTGAATTCAGCCATTGAGGCGGCCATCGACAGAATCTCGCTGGACCAGCATCGTCTGTCCAAACGCGCCAAGGACATCGGCAGCGCCGCGGTGCTGATCGCGCTGTTCAACGTGTTGTCCGTCTGGGCATTAGTGTTGTTCGGTTGAACCTGCCTGGCCGATCGGGTGTCATCATTTCGCCAACAAACCGTCATCAAGACTTAGCCCGGCAACACCACAATGCGGCCATGAGTATTCACCCTGACCACGCCCTGCGGCCCCTAACCACGTCCCTGCGCATCGCCGTGGTCACGGAAACTTACCCGCCTGAAATCAACGGCGTCGCCATGACGCTCAGCCGCATGGTCGACGGCTTGCTGCGGCGTGGCCACCAACTGCAATTGGTGCGACCCCGCCAGTCGCGTGAAGAGGTCGCCGGGAAACCGGGGTCTGGCGGTGGCCTGGATGAAGTTCTGCTGACGGGTCTGCCTATCCCGGGCTACCCCGGCCTCAAGTTCGGCTTGCCCGCCAAGGCGTTGCTGACCAGACTTTGGAAAAGCCGGCGACCGGATCTGGTTCACGTGGTCACCGAAGGCCCGCTCGGCTGGTCGGCGATAGCCGCGGCGAGAAAACTCCGGCTGCCGGTGACCTCGGATTTTCATACCAACTTTCACAGCTATTGCCGGCACTATAACTTTGGCTGGTTGACTTCGCCGCTGTCGGCTTACCTGCGCAAGCTCCACAACCGCAGCCACGCCACCTTGGTGCCGACACGCTCCTTGGCCCGGGAACTTGCCGGCGAGGGTTATAAAAACGTGGCGGTGGTGTCGCGCGGGGTGGACACCGAGCTGTTCAATCCGCGCCGGCGTTCGGCTGCCTTGAGGGCGACCTGGGGAGTTCAGCCGCAAACCCTGGTGGTGATCTATGTCGGGCGGCTGGCGGCGGAGAAGAACCTGCCGGTGGTGGTGGACGCCTTCGCCGCGATCCGCAAGGTTCGCCCCGACGCCAAACTGCTGTTCGTCGGCGATGGGCCGATGAGGGGCAAGCTGCAAGCCTCATGTCCGGCAGCCATCTTCGCCGGGATGCGCACAGGCGCCGATCTCGCCGCCCATTACGCGTCGGCGGACCTGTTTCTGTTTGCCAGTCTCACCGAAACTTTCGGTAACGTCACCAGCGAAGCTTTGGCCAGCGGACTGGGTGTGCTCGCTTATAACTGCGCCGGCGCCGCCGATCTGATCGTCGACGGCGACAACGGCCGGACGGTTGCTCCCGGCGACGCGCCAGCCTTCGTCTCAGCCGCCCTGGCATTGGCCGGCGATCAGGAAGAACTGCGCCGGTTGCGCGGCCGGAGCGCCGCCGGCGTGGCGCGTCTCGATTGGGAAATGATCCATGACAGTTTTGCCCGGACCCTCGCCGAGGTCGTCGCCGCCCACGAGCGGCCCGCCGGCGACCAAGGGGAATTCGCCGTGGCGCCGGACTAAGGTTTCAAGCCGCCTTGGCCTGCAACAGCGGCACCAGGGCGGCGGAGCTGCCCCATTCGATGAGTTCCAGGCGGCCGTCCAGGTGTTCGACGATGGCGGTGCAGCTATCCACCCAGTCGCCGCAGTTGATATAGTTCACTCCGGCCACCTCGCGCATGGCGGCGCTGTGGATGTGGCCGCAGATCACTCCGTCGAGTCCGCGGGTCCTGACGGCATGGATCACCGAATCCTCGAAATCGTAAATGAAGTTTACCGCGCGCTTGATGCGGCGCTTCGCATAGCCCGCCAGGGACCAGTAGCCGGGGATGCGCAGCGTCCGGCGCGCCCAGGACAGCCAGGCATTGATGCGCACCAGCAGGTTGTAGGCGATGTCGCCGAGCACCGCCACCCAGCGGTGATGGCGCATCACCTGGTCGAACTCGTCGCCATGGATCAACAGGTACTGCTTGCCGTCGGCGGTCACGTGGATGTGTTCATGCACCACCTGGATGTCGCCGAAGGAAGTGCCGGTGTATTCGCGCAGGGACTCGTCGTGGTTGCCCGGGATCAGCATCACATGTTCGCCGTGGCGTGCCCGCCGCAAGACTTTCTGGACCACGGTGTTCTGTTCCGGCGTCCAGTGGATGGAACGGCTCATGGCCCAGAAATCGATGATGTCGCCGACCAGAAAGAGATGCTCCGATTCATGTTCCCGCAAGAAGTCGAGCAGCCTGCCAGCCTGGCAGCCGCGCGTGCCGAGGTGGATGTCCGAGAGGAAGATCGAGCGGAATCTCAAGTCAGGAAGAACGGTCAGTGAAATATTTCATTTTGGCTCCAGTCATCGGCAGCGCTCGCCTTGCCACGCCACCATTATTCCCCGCCCACATGACGGTTTTATGACCGTTGCGCGCGAGCGTTCATTTCATGCGAATTTAATCGACGATACATGCAACTGAAACATCGCTTTTCTAAGGTGGCGGGGAGTAAACCGACAGGAGAAAAGCATGTTGCAACTCGCCCAACCAACACCGAAGAAAGCCAGGCATCAACTGCATGTCGGGCTGGCCAACGGCGACTCGGAAATTCTCGACGCGCAGCGCCTGCGTTACCGCGTCTTCGCCGATGAACTCGGCGCCAGGCTGCAAAACCGGACTCCCGGCGTCGACCAGGACTATTACGATCGCTACTGCGAACACCTGGTGGTGCGCGACGAATCCAGCCGCAAGATCATCGGCACCTACCGCATCCTGTCGCCGGAAGGCGCCCGGCGCGCCGGCAGCTATTACTCCGAAACCGAGTTCAATCTGGAGCGCCTCAAGCATCTGCGCGACCGCACCGTCGAGGTCGGGCGTTCCTGCATCCATCCCGACTACCGTACCGGCGGGACCATCGCGCTGCTCTGGTCCGGCCTGGTGCGCTACATGCTGCAGAACCGCCACGACTACCTGATCGGCTGCGCCAGCATCGGCATGGCCGACGGCGGGCATGCCGCGGCCGGCATCTTCAACCAGATTGTCGAAACGCATATGGCGCCGATCGAGTACCGCGTGTTTCCCAACTGCCCGCTGCCGCTTGACCGCATCGAAGCCAGCCGCGATGCCGAGGTACCGCCGCTGATCAGGGGCTACCTGCGGGCAGGCGCCTACGTCTGCGGCGACCCGGCCTGGGATCCGGATTTCAACACTGCCGACTTGCTGATGTTGCTGCCGATGTCGCGCATCGACGCGCGTTACGCCCGCCACTTCGTCGAACGCCAGGCCGCCTGATGCTTAAGTCGCTCCGTTGCGGCGGGCGCCTGGCCAGGGTCGGGGTGCATCTTGTCTGGGGATGGTCGCTGGCGACGGCCCTCTATCCTTTCCTCGCCCAGCCGAGTCGGCGCGGGCTCCAGCGGCGCTGGTCGCGTGACTTGCTCGACATGCTCGGCCTACGTCTCGAAATCTCCGGGCCGGCTGCACCCGCCAGGGATGATGACGGTGCGATCCAGGGCTTGCTGGTGGCGAACCACGTTTCCTGGCTGGACGTGTTCGTCATCAGTTCGCTGGCACCGGCGACCTTCGTCTGCAAGAGTGAAGTGCGCCACTGGCCGCTGATCGGCAGCTTGTGCGCCAACACCGGCACGGTATTCCTGGAACGCGGCAGCAAATTCGCCGCGCAACGCACCCATCAGGCGCTGGCAGAAAAACTCAGGCAAGGAGAACAGGTCGCGCTTTTCCCGGAGGGGACGACCGGCGAAGGCCGGGCGCTGATGCCCTTCCGCGCGGCACTGCTGCAATCCGCCATCGATGCGGGAAGCCCGGTCCAGCCGCTGGCGATCCGCTATCTGAATGGGCGCGGAGATCGTGCCGAAGCGGCGAACTATTGCGGGGAGACGAGTTTCTGGCAGTCGCTATGCAGCATCGCCGCGGCCCCGGCGCTGGTCGCCAGCATCAGCATTTTGGAACCGCTGGCAACGCTATCGGCCAGCCGCAAAGACCTGGCCGAGAAGACCCATGCCGCGATCCGAAAATCCCTGGAACGGCAGGCCAGCCGGCCCCGCCATCTCGATCGAGATGAACAGCGGAGCGACGACGAGCAACTGGTCTTGATCGGACAATGACGTCAATGAAATATACTGGGCGGCGGATTCGTAGCGAAACGCTGCGTTGGCTAACTGTCGCACCACCAGGCTCTCGATACGCACTTTGGAAATCCGTACCCGCCTTTGCATCATCCGCCACGGCGAAACCGACTGGAATGCCGCAAAGCGCATCCAGGGGCATCTCGACATTCCGCTGAACGAATCCGGCCTGCGTCAGGCGCATGCCATTGCCGACGGGTTGGCGGAATGCGTTTTCAGGAACATCTACAGCAGCGATCTGCGGCGCGCCTGGCAAACCGCCAAGATTGCCGCCGGCCGGCTGGAAATTCCGCTGCGCCCCCATGAAGGTCTGCGCGAGCGGCACTCCGGCGTGCTGGAAGGAAGGACCGTGGAAGAGTTGTCCGCCAGTCATCCGGAGGCACATGCCCGTTTCCTCGACAGGGATCCGGATTACCGCTTTGGCCAGGGAGAATCGATGCGCACCTTCTCGGCGCGGGTGGTCGCCGCGGTGGACAGACTGGTGGCTGCCCACGCCGGGGAAACCCTGTTGCTGGTGACCCACGGGGGGGTGCTGGATGTCGTTTTCAGGATAGCCACCGGCCGCAGCCTCGACGCCCCGCGCGACTATCCGATGCCCAACGCCGGCATCAACTGGTTCGAACATTCCGACGCCGCGCCAAGCGAGTATCGGCTGGTCGCCTGGGGCGAGCAATACCACCTCGACCCATCATTGCACAGCGGCTCGGATCACCCTGAGTAGTCTCTGTCCGCGGCAGGCGTCAGCCTGGCTCAGAACTGGGCCGACCGAGAAAGGCGACCAATTCATCCGCCGGCATCGGCCTGGCGAAATGATAGCCTTGCGCGCCATCGCAGCGGAAGCTGCGCAGATGGTCCAGCATCTGGGCATCCTCCACGCCTTCGGCGATGGTCGTCAGGCTCAGGCTCTGGGCCATCTGAATGATGGCGCGGACGATCGCGGCATCTTCCGGATCGGACGACAAGTCGCGGATGAATGACTGATCGATCTTGAGTTTATCGACGTCGAAACGCTTCAGGTAGGACAGGCTGGAATAGCCGGTGCCGAAATCGTCGATCGACAGCCTTACGCCCAGCAGCTTCAGACGCTGGACCGTGGCAAGTACGCTCTCGGTATTGCCGATCAGAATGGACTCGGTCAGTTCCAGTTCAAGAAAGGCCGGATTGAAGCCCGATGCATCCAGGGCGCTGGTGACCGCCTGGACGACGTCGCCGCGCTTGAATTGCACCGCCGATAAATTCACCGCCACCTGCATGTCCGGCAATCCCGCCAGTTTCCACGCCGCCGCCTGGCGACATGCCTCATGCACCACCCATTCGCCGATCGGCACGATCAATCCGCTGTCCTCGGCGATGGCAATGAAGCGGCCCGGCGCAATCAAGCCGAGATCGGGATGGCGCCAACGGATCAAGGCTTCCACCCCGGTCACCCGGCCGTCGCCGAGGTCGATCTGCGGCTGGTAATGCAGTACGAACTCGTCGTGCTCCAGCGCCCTTCTCAGGCCGTTGCGCACGGCGAGGTGCTCGACGGCTTCGACATTCATCTGCTCGTCGAAGAAGCGGTAGGTGTTGCGTCCCGCATCCTTGGCCCGGTACATGGCCATGTCGGCTTTCTTCAGCAAGGTGTGGAAGTCCTTGCCATCATCCGGATAGAGGGCGACACCGACGGAGATGGAGGTGGACAGTTCGTGGCCGTCGATCCAGAAGGTTTCCTGCAAACGCTTGACGAGCTTCGCCAGGATGGGGGGAATGGTGTCCGCATCGGCCAGGTCCGACAGCAGGATCAGGAATTCGTCGCCGCCCTGACGGCTGACGGTGTCGGTATCGCGGATACCTTCGCTGAGTCGTGCGGCGATTTCCTTCAGCAGGTGATCGCCGACACCGTGGCCCAGCGAATCGTTGATGGTCTTGAAGTTATCCAGGTCCAAAAACAGCAAGGCCACCTTGGTCCGGGAGCGGTCCGCGTAGGCCTTGGCCTGTTCGAAGCGGTCGTTCAGCAGCAAGCGGTTGGGCAGTCCGGTCAGGGTGTCGCGATAGGCCAGATACTCGACCTGCTGTTCGGCGGTCTTGCGCTCGGTGATGTCGGTGCCGACGCCACGATAGCCGACGAATTCCCCGTTCCGGCCAAACACCGGATTGCCCGCTATCGAAAACCAGCGCAGTTCGCCGGGTGTGGTCTCGATCTGGTAGACAAAGTCCTTGAACGGTTCATGGCGTTCAAGAAGCCGCCGATGCGCCTGCCAGCGCGCGTCGCTCACCTCCAGGATGGGCAGTTCCCAACGGGTCTTGCCCAAAGTCTTCGCCGGATTCAGGCGGGTGATGGAAAGGCCGTAGGACATCTCCGAAAAGCGGAATTGGGCATCCTGTTCCCACAGCCAGTCCGATGACATCGAAGTCAGGTCCTGGTAGCGCGACTCGCTCTCGCGCAACGCCTGTTCGGTACTCTGGCGCTCGACCACCAGGCGATTGAAATTGTCCACCAGGTGGCCGATTTCATCGTTGCGCCTGACCGGGATCGGTGCGAAGGCCTCCTCGCCGTCGGTCATGCGCCGCATCGCGTCGCCCGCCTCGACCAGCGGGGACAACTGGCGCGCCAGGACGAAACGCAGGATCAGCATGACAACCAGGGAAAGCAACAACGCCGCCACATAGATTTGCCTCTTGAGGGTCGCAATCGGGGCATACACTTCCTCCGTCGGCACCGCCGCGACGACTATCCAGCCGGTGGTCTTGAGGCGGCGGCTGACGCTGAGATTTTCGACGCCTCGCGAACTGACGTTGATCCCCGCCTCGTCAAAACCGGTTTCGATCCGCCGGTCGAGCAGCGGGTTGACGCCCTTGGCTGGCATCGGCGTCATGATTCGCGTCTTGTCGGTCGCTGAAACGATCAAATTGTCCCTGGGCGACATGACCACGAAGTAGCCGCTGGCGCCGAGCCGGGTCTGCTCGATCTGACCGAATAAACTGCGGTCGGACAAGTAGCTCGGCCCTATCATAACGGCGGCAACGTTCCCCGAACCGTCACGGATGGGCATGGCAATGGCGACGAAGGGTTGCTTCAGGAACCGGCTCAACATCGGGGCACCGATCGAGGTGCGGCCATGGGTCATCGTGTCCCGAAAATAGGCGCGGTCGCTGATATCGGTGCCTGTTCGTCCCTCGACCTGCGGATAGGCCGCCACGATGATGCCGCGCTTGTCTGCCACGACGACTCCGTTGGGAAACAGCGCTTTGGCGGCGACATGCCGTTCCAGGTGCTCCTGAAGTTTCGCCGGATTAGCCAAGGCAGCGGGGGAAATCGTCGCGGCGATTTCGTCGAGGGCGTCAATGCGCATCTGGAACGCACTGTCCAGGTCCGACGCGACAAAGTGGACCGTCGATGACATCTGGTCGGCGAGGACTTTCTCCAGGTCGTCCTGCATGGCCACCGTCACGCGCGCCGCCAGCCCCCAGATACCCGCGAGCAGCAACGCCAGCACCACCAGCTGGATGCGGGTCTTGAGACCCATGGACGACAATGGATTATCCAGCAAGGTGGCAGTGGCGAAAACGCATATCGGGCAATGTTAGCAGAACACCCAGGTACGGCCTTCTTGAAATGAGGTGGCAAATGGCGGGTATTCGGTCATCCTGGCCGACGCTTGCTCATCGCGACCAGCCGGCTCAAATTGATCTGGATCAGCAAAAATGCCGCGGTTTTGTCCTAGCCTTAAGAACGTGTGTTTGCCAATTCAGGGAATCCCGCCATGAAGACCGTCCTGACTTTCGTCCTGCTCTTCGTCATTCACCTCGCCACGGCGCAAACGCTGGACGCTTGGATCTGGCGCAATCCGCAGCCGCAGGGCAACGCCCTGCGCGGTTCGACCTATGCCAATGGACTATGGGCAATGACGGGCGACAAGGGATCGATCGTGTTCAGCGGCGGTTCCGCGTTGGCCGCCCGAACCTCGGGCGTCACCGACAACCTCGGCGACATCGCCTACGGCGCCGGGCGCTGGGTGGTCGTGGCGGAAAACGGCCGGATACTGGTTTCCGAAGACGGCCTCAGTTGGCGCGCCATTACGGTTTCCCCGGGCGTCAGTTTCGCCAGGCTGCTTTACAACAACAGCATATTCGTGCTGGTCAGCGGGTATGCCGCCAGCGGCACGGTTCTATTTACATCGGCCGACGGCTTGAGCTGGACCCAGGTTCAAAACCCGGGGATCTACGGCAGTGTCGGCGCCGCGCTGGTGTGCGGCGGCAGCTTCTACCTTTACTCCAGCGACTCCTACTCGGCGACGATTTCTGTTTCCGCCAATGGGGTCACCTGGGGCAATAAATATGCGTCCTACTTTTCCAGTCTGGCCTGCAAAGGCAGCACCCTGGTCGGCGCGGGATCGAAATTCGGCACGTCGACCGATGGTGGAACGACCTGGACCATGGCGACCGACTACTCCAACGCCCGCCAGGTCGCGTGCAGCGCCAGCTTGTGCGTCGCGGCCACCGACACGGCGATCCTGATATCCTCCGACGCCACCACCTGGTCCACGGCCTCCTCGCAGCTGAATAGTTCCAGCGTCAACCAACTCGCCTACGGCGGCAATGCTTTCGTCGCCATCGGCAACGCCGGCGCCATCAACACTTCCGCCGACGGCGTCACCTGGTCCGCGCTGACCACGGGCGGGAACGACTACTTTTCGAATGTCGCGTATGGCAAGGACACCTTCGTGGTGGCAGGATCCGGTAGCAATCCGGCGCAGGCCAACCAGGATACCCTGAGATATTCGAGCGACTACGGGCAAACTTGGCAGGCCGTGAAATCCGGCGCCTTTTACGGGATGAGTTTCGTGAACGACCGCTTCGTCGCGGTCGGCCATTCCGGCACCATCATGTACTCACTGGACGGCAAGACCTGGACCGACGTGAGCGATCCGCTGGGCGGCAGCCTGTACGGCGTGGCCTACGGCAATTGCGTGTATGTGATCACGGGCGGCAACAACGCCGGCGTCGTCTATCGATCCTACGACGGCGCCCACTGGAGCAAAGCCGCCATCACCCCCTATCCGTCGAGTTTCGGGCCGTGGGGCCTCTTCGAGGTGGCTTTCGGCAACGGGCTATTCGTCGCCGGCGGCAGCGGCTGGGACGGTTCGAAATGGACCTCGGTGATCCTTACCTCGCCCGATGGCCTGATCTGGACCCCGCAAACGCTGGGCAACGATTTCTCGGTCACCAGCCTGACTTTCGGCAACGGCGTGTTTCTGGCGCTGGCGGGAACCGTCTATTCATCGAGCGACGGCAAGACCTGGACACAGGCGTCGACAACCTCGGCCAACAAGGTCAGGTTCTCCGGCGGCCAGTTTCTGACGCCGTCCTACTCCGGCCAGCTGGCGTCGTCCACGGATGGGCGCAACTGGGCCGACCATCAGTTGCCGACCACCTCGGTCCTGTACGATTTCGCCTGGGGCAAGGACGGCTATGTGGCCGTCGGCGATGGCGGCGCCATTTTGCAGGGGAGCCGCGCGGCGGCCTGCTATCAGGTCACGCCGACCCAAGCCGCCGCCCTGTGGCAAGGCAGCGGCGGCGTAGCGACCCTGACTCAAGGCGCCGGCCTGTCCTGTTCATGGACCGCATCGACGCAAACGCCTTGGCTTGCCGCGACGCCGGCCAGCGGCAGCGGCAACGGCGGGCTGAGCTGGCAAGCGGCCAGCAGCAACACCTGCACGCACGCCAGATACGGCACCATCGAGGCTGCCGGGGAACGCATCGCCGTCAGCCAGCCACCGTCGGACGCCGACCGGGTGTTCAACTGGGTCGAAGCGCTGTTCCCGACCTATCTGGCGCCGGCCGGGCAGGCGTCACAAGCGCTTTCGGGTTTCTACCTGAGATACTATCCGGCGACCAATCAGGCCTTCGGGACCATCGGCCAGGACACCTATTACTACGACGGGGTGTCGGTCGTGAAACTTCCGGACCCGCTACAGACCTACTTGTATGGGGCGATTCAAGCCGGGTTCTGAGAGAACTGGCTAACGATACCTCTCAACTCGGCGACTTCCGCCTCGAGCCTGGCCACGCGCTGTTCGAGGGAATCGCGCGAGTCGCTGCGCGCGGTGGCGATTCCTGAATGTTCGCCCGCATTGACCGGCGAGCCGTCGACGCCCTCCTCCGCGCCGGCCACCTCGCCGCTGAACAGGTGGGCATAGCGCGACTCGCGCCGGCCCGGTTCACGCGGCAGGCGCACCACGAAGGGACCATCCTCGCGCTGGGCCAGATTCGCCAGCACCGCTTCGACTTGGTTCACGTCGGTCAATTGGCACATGCGGCTGGCGCGGCTGCGCAACTCTCCCGGCGTCTGCGGACCGCGCAGGAAGAGTTCGCAGATGATGCCGAGTTCCTGCGGAGAAAATTTCAACACGCCATATTCGGTATTGCAGAAGCGCTGCTGGTATTTGGCGACGCGGCTGCCGTAGCCGCCGTGGTCGCTGACCAGGAATTTCTTGATCAGCTGATCGAGCGTCGCCTGCACGCTCGCCTCATCCATGTTCAGCACCGGATCGCGGTTGCTCTTCTGGTTGCAGGCATTGGTCAGGGCGTTCAGGGATAACGGATATTGCTCAGGGGTGGTGATCTGCTTTTCGATCAGGCAGGCGATGATGCGGATTTCCGATGGGGCAAGTTCCAGGGTCATGTCTTTCAAGCCGCGGCAAGGTTCATCAATAGGGTGTTCGGCTCGGCGCCATGTCGTTCCAGCACCCAGCCGACTTCGGGTGCCGAAGGCAATTCGCGGATGCTTCGGTAAAGCGCTTCGGCCTGGGGATAGGTTTTTCCCAGCATCCTCAGCCATTGTTTGATTCTCCCGGGTGCGTGCCGGGCAGACAATTTTGCCAGGACCTGCGACCAGAAGTCGTCGATCAGCGGAAGCAACCCTTCCCAATCCGCATGGCTCACCTGCTCCGCCCGCTCCCCGCGTATGCGCGCCGCCAGCCAGGGATCGGCCACCGCGCCGCGCCCGAGCATGACATCCGCGCAGCCGGTGGCGTGGCGGATTGCGTCGTAGTCGGCCACGTTCCAGACTTCGCCGTTGGCGATGACAGGCAGCCGCACCGCCTGGCGGATCCGCGCAATCCATTCCCAGTGCGCCGGGGGGCGGTAGCCGTCGAGGCGGGTGCGCGCATGCACCGCGAGTTCCTGAACGCCGCCCGCCTCCAGGGCGCAGGCGCAATCGATCGCCCGCGCGGTGTCGGCGATGCCCAGGCGCATCTTGGCGGTGACCGGTATCGCCTGCGGTACCGCTGCGCGGACTGCCAGTGCAATGCGGTGCAGCAACTCCGGCTCGTCGAGCAGCGCCGCGCCACCGCGATGGCGATTGACCAGGGGAGCCGGGCAGCCGAAGTTGAGGTCGATGCCCGCCGGCAGCAGCAGCGCCAGACTGGCGGCATTCTCCGCCAGCAAGGCGGGGTCGGAACCGAGCAGTTGCACCCGTACCAACGTACCCGAGCGCGTGCATGAGAAGTGCCGCAACTCCGGGCAGACCCGCCGATAGGCGGAATGCGGCAACACGGTATTGGTCACCCGCACGAACTCGGTCACGCAGCAGTCGTAGGCGCCGGCGCCGGTCAGCACATCGCGCAGCACGTCGTCGGCGAGGCCTTCCATCGGTGCGAGGATCAGCCTGGCCATGGCCCGCTCACGCGGTTCAATCGGTTCAATCGGTTCACTTCGATCCCGAGGCGGCCAAGGTCGCCAGCCACTCCGATCCATAGGCATCGACCTGCCAGCGCCGTACCAGCGGAATATCCTGCAATTGCCGCAGATCCACTGGCGGCAGTCGGGCGACGTTGTAGAGTATGGCGTTCGAAGCGACCAGCGCCGGCTCCAGGTCGAGCGTCGCGGCCTTGTCCTGGCGCCACTTCCGGAGTTTCTGGAAACGGGCTTCGATCTCGGCCGCATCTTCGGCTTGGGGCGGTTCGACTGGCCGTTGCGGCGGCCGCGCCTGGCTGGACAGACCGCTCCGGATGGCGCTCACGATCTCTTCGCCATAGGTCCTGGCGACTCGCGGATGAGTGCCGCGAAACTTGAGCAGGTCGCCGGTTTGCACTGGCTTGAGGCGTGCCAGATTCAACAACACCTCGTTCTGGATCACCCGGAAGGTCGGCAGGTCCTCCCGGCGGGCGATCGCATCGCGGACGATGAACAGTTCGCGCAGCACTTTCAGGTCCGCCGCTACGAGGTCCTGGGACCCGGCGATCTTCAGGCAGTCGTCGGCCGAGAACGGCTTCGCTTGCGGTTCTTTCAACACCACCCGTTCGAACTCCTCGAGCGCCTGGGCGCCGCGGCCCTTGTCCACGACCATATCCCACAGCAAATCCCGCAATTCGGCAAGGTAATGGGTATCCGAGCGAGCGTACTGGAGGTGCTCTGGCAGCAGCGGCCGCGACGACCAGTCGTAGCGCTGGAAGCGCTTATCCAGCCGCATTGAAAAGAACTGGCCGATCAGGTCATTCAAACCCACTTTGCGCAAGCCGCCGACCTGGGCGGCGATCAGGGTATCGAAAACATTGCGTGTGCTTATCCCGCAACTGCGTTTCAACAGCATGATGTCGTTGTCCGCACCGTGAAATATCTTCTCGATAGCCGGGTCGGCGAATGCGCGTTGCAATGACGAAAAGTCGGCCCCGGCCAAGGCGTCGACGATATAGTCCTCGCCCGCGGCGGTAATCTGGAACAGGCAGACTTTGTCGAAGTAGTGGTAGAACGAATCCGATTCCATGTCGACGGCAAAGCGCGGTACCCGCGCAAGCCGGTCGGCCAGCGCCTCGATTTCGGCGGTGGCGGCGAGAAAATGCACGGGGCGTTCGAATAGCGGCAGCGGATGCAGCGGCGCCGCCGGCCGCTCGGTGCACGGCCTGGCCTTCGGCCGATCCGAAGGTTGTCGATGTGTCATATGGCTTTCCTGCGGCAACTGGGATGGTGAAGTGGCGCGTTCGCCATTGTAGGCTACCAGGGGGTTCTCAATTGGTCAGCGGCCGCCGCCTTTCTTGCTCTCGTACATGAGGTCATCCGCCCGGCGCACCAGAGATTCCGGCGTTTCGTGCTGGTCGAAAGCGGCAACGCCCGCGCTGATACTGACGGCCGGGCAACCGGGCTTCGGACTCCACTCTTCCGCCCAGCGCCGGTCGAACGATGCCGTCAGCCGGCGGCCGATGAGTTCGGCATCTGCGCTCGATGTCTCGGGCAGCAGCACCATGAATTCGTCGCCGCCATAGCGAAAGGCCACGTCTGTCCTGCGGAGTTGCTTCGTAATGATATTCGCCGTAAAACGCAGCGCAGCGTCACCCTCCAGGTGTCCGAGGACGTCGTTCACCTGCTTGAAGTTGTCCAGGTCGATGCAAATCAGGTTCAAGGGCCTGA
>JBAYJH010000044.1:0-23251 GCA_041665185.1 Sterolibacterium sp. | reverse complement strand
GTACCTCTTGCTGCCGGGGTGCTCTATCCCTTCACCGGCATGTTGCTGTCGCCTTTGATAGCCGCCGCGGCGATGAGCGTGAGTTCGCTATCGGTGGTGACCAATGCACTGCGTTTGAGAAGCGCCAAAGTATGACAATTCCCGGTAGGAAGGCCGATTGATAGCCTTGCACCGGGCCGGTTACCCGAGACTCCTTCCTGAATAGTTGGCAGGCAACTGCCAAACGGAAGATGACAGGAATGTCATCTTGGCGTCACGGTACTGCAAGTGTCCCCGGCCCACACTGGGCGAAATCACCTGGCAGGGCTGCGAAATGGAGCTTTCTTTGGGAACGTGATCTACGACATAAATCCGACTTGAATACCTACTAAGAAAATCGTCCGGAGGCGACCATGAAGATACTGATTGTTGAAGACGAGGTAAAGTCAGGAGATTTTCTCAAGCAAGGTTTGAACGAGGCCGGCTTTGTCGTAGACCTGGCCCGTGACGGCATCGCTGGACTGCACCTTGGATTGAGCGAAGCCTACGATCTCGTGGTACTCGATGTCATGTTGCCGGTACTTGACGGGTGGCAGGTTTTGGAGGCGCTACGCCGGGCCGACAAGGACATGCCAGTGCTGTTCCTTACTGCGTGCGATCAAGTGAATGACCGCGTCAAGGGCCTGGAAAGAGGCGCTGACGATTACCTGGTAAAGCCATTTGCATTTTCCGAGCTACTG
The DNA here is from genome assembly GCA_041665185.1 of Sterolibacterium sp. Classification (GTDB taxonomy): domain Bacteria; phylum Pseudomonadota; class Gammaproteobacteria; order Burkholderiales; family Rhodocyclaceae; genus JACRAR01. Next base: position 22,532 of record JBAYJH010000044.1, on the reverse strand, counting down.
GCGCGGGTACGCACGTTGCTGCGTCGGAACAACGCGAAAGCGCCGGAACTACTTCAAGTCGCAGATCTCGAGCTGGATCTGTCGCGCCATCGCGTTTCGCGTGGTCGCCAACGCATCGATCTCACTGCAAAGGAATTCTGTCTGCTTGAACTGCTGATGCGCCGGCATGGCGAAGTGTTGCCACGCTCCTTGATAGCATCTCAGGTATGGGACATGAATTTCGATAGTGACACCAACGTCATTGAGGTGGCGGTGCGCCGCCTGCGCGCCAAAATGGATGACGAATTCGAACCCAAGCTGATTCGCACCGTGCGTGGCATGGGCTACGTTCTTGAAGCCCCAGAGCTCGCCTCATGTTGATCTTCCCGATGTCTTCATTCGGCATCCTTGTAGAGGGGATTCGGCGTCGAGTCGAGAGGCCCGGATCCGAATCATTACCGAGTTGTAATCTTCGGGTCACCTTCCTGTCGGAATTGTTCTGCCAGACTGCACATCGTTCCAGTAACCACGAAGAGGCCAAAAAATGAAGTTTCAGCGTGTTGTCGTTCCCTTTCTTTGCGCCACCGTGTCGGCTCTCGCCGTGACCGCGGCAGTCGCAGACGATCATGCCAGCCATATGTCCGCTCAGGCGTCGCCGTCTGCCGCGACGAAGATGGTGGCGGGTACGGTCAAAAAGGTCAACCAGACCACGGGCAAAGTCACTCTCGCGCATGGACCTCTCGCCAATCTCGGCATGCCCGCGATGACCATGGTCTTCCGGGTCAAGGATAACGCCTGGCTCAGTCAGATGAAGGACGGAGACAAGATCAACTTCATCGCGGAAAAGGTCAATGGAGCGCTGACCGTTACCCAATTCGAGCTCGCCAAGTAATTCCATTGTTGCGTGCCGGTCCGCGAATTCCAGGATTCAGTATGTTGGCCATGCAGTTCAAACCCTATCGATCAATTCTGTACGCCACAATGAAAAAGGCCATCGCATGGATTGTTGGACTTCTGATTGCGCTCCCCGCCCATACACAGACTATCGCTGAAGCTACCGCGCATGCATGGTCCCGACATCCGCAAGCGGCGGCCGTCGTCGCGCGGGAAGCGGAGGCCCAAGCGCGCGTCGAGCTGGCAGCGGGAATCACCGCAGGGCCTGCATCGATTTCGCTCTCGATCCTGAACGATCGCCTGAATGGAAAGGCCGGCAAGCAGGAATGGGAAGTCGAACTGGCAGCCCCACTGTGGCTGCCAGGGCAGAGGTCGGCGCGCGCGGCCGAGGCGGAAAGCACCGTGTCGGAAGTCGCGACACGCCGCGTCGCGCTGCGACTCCAAATCGCGGGCGAAGTGCGCGAGGCATGGTGGGCTGTAGCCGGCGCTCGCAATGCCCGCGACTTGGCCGGGCGCCGAAGTGCCACTGCCCGTGCGTTGGAAGCCGACGTGTTGCGCCGCTTCAAGGCCGGAGATCTTGCCCGGATCGATGCCAATCTTGCGCAAAACGAGCGACTCGCAGCAGAAGCGGAATTGCTCGAGGCTGAGGTCACCCTCCGGCAGGTCGAACAGACCTATCGCGGCATCACCGGAGACGCCGCCCCGTTAGCCCTGATCGCTGAGAGCAGGGCACCGGGCCACGAGCCGGCGGCAGGTCATTCGCAGCTCGCTGCCGCCGCTGCTTCAGCGCGCACGGCACGTGCCAAGCTTAGGGTTACCGAAGAAAGCCGCCGTGACGCTCCGGAATTGGCGGTACGCGTGGTCCGGGACCGCGCCGACTTCCACGAACCCTACGCCAACACTATTGGCTTGAAGCTGACTATCCCCTTCTCTTCAGGTGCGCGCGTGCGCCAGGAAAGTTCCTCCGCCCGCGCCGAGGTGTCTCAGGCCGATGCCGAATTACAGCTCGTCCAGCAGAAGCTGAAGCACGATGCAGAACGGGCGCGTCTCGATTTCGATGTTGCCGTTCGCCAGCTTGACATGGCTTCGGCACGGCGCGACCTTACCGAGGACAACCTGCGCCTTGCCGAGAAGTCATTCTCTCTCGGCGAATCCGACCTGGCGACGTTGCTGCGCATCCGCGCTGCCGCGCTGGACGCCGAGGCGTTGCTAGCTCGTCAGCGCGTTGCCCGAGATGCTGCCATATCGCGTGTGAATCAAGCCTTGGGAGTGTTGCCGTGAGACGTGCCTTTGCCATTCTGCTGTTCACAACGGCGCTTGCCGCATTCGGCCACGGTGGCGAGGATCACGACGCGCCGCCACCTCCCGTCAGCCGGGACGTCGCCCCCCGTGCGGTGGCCGTCACCGAGGAATTCGAAGTGGTTGCAGTGCTCGAAGGCAGACAACTGGTGCTGTATATCGACCGGTTTGCATCCAATGAACCGGTCACCGGTGCCAAGGTGGAGGTCGAGTCCCCCGGACTGAAGGGGCTCGCCAACGAGATCGCACAGGGCACCTACGTGATGAAACTCGCGGCGGCACTGCCGCCGGCCAAGCATGACCTGACTATCAGCATCGAGGCGGGTGATACCACTGACCTGCTCACGGCAACGCTGGACACGTCGGTTCCATCGGCCGCCCCCGGGCATGCAGTTGACTGGACCAAATGGATCTTCGGGACCGTTGTCGCCCTTGTGATATTGGTCAGCGGCATCCGGCTGGTCGCTCGGCACTACAGAGAAAAGGCCAAAGGAATCTCAAGATGAAAGCACTGAAGCTCCGGCTCCTGGTAGCCGCGATCTCACTGGGCTTTGCCGCGAACAGCGCGCTGGCCCATGGCGGCGAAGACCATAGTGAGGACGCCAAGAAATCTGTTCCAGCCGCGGCGACCGGTGCGGTGCCGGGTGCGGCGAGCGCCCCTGCCGCACTACAGCGGCTGTCGGACGGCAGTCTGTTCGTTCCCAAGTCGGTACAGCGCCAGTTAGGGTTGCGGACCCAGCCGGCGCGGATCGGTGATCTCGCCGCGACGGTTGAGCTCAACGGCAAGGTGATTCCCGACCCGGAGACCGGTGGCCGGGTCCAGGCAACATTCGCCGGCAGCCTCATGCCCGGCCCCAAGGGCATGCCCACGCCGGGACGGAAGGTCGCAAAGGGCGAGGTACTCGCCTATCTGCGGCCCGTCGGTGGCGCCATCGAACGCGGCAATCAAAAGGCTCAACTGGCCGAGCTGGTCGCTCAGCTTGCGATTGCCGACGGACGCGTCAAGCGTCTCGAGCAGCTTGAAGGCGCCATACCCCAAAAGGAGATCGAAGCGGCACGCATCGAGCGGGACGCATTGCAAAAGCGGCGTACCTTTGTCAGTGCCAGTATCGATTCTGCCGAACCGCTCGTGGCACCAGCCGCGGGGGTGATCAGTGCGACAAACATGGTGGCCGGCCAGGTGGTCGATGCCAAGGAGATTTTGTTCGAGATCGTCGACCCGACCCGCATGTCTGTGGAGGCGCTCTCCTACGATGCAGGCATCGCCGCGACCCTGGTTTCAGCCAGTGCAACATCAGAGCAAACGGCGTTCGAGCTCAAGTTCATTGGCGCCGGCCGGCAGTTGCGCGAGCAAGCGCTGCCCTTGCTCTTTCGCATTGTCGGCGTCAACTCGATGGTCGCCGTTGGCCAACCGGTCAAGGTGATCGTGCGCACGGCGCAGGAAGTCAAGGGAGCCGCAGTACCGCGCTCAGCGCTCACCAAAATCGGCACCGGCGAAACGGCGGTGTGGGTGCATGCCGGGGCCGAGCGCTTCGTCGCGCGCCGGGTGACTCAACAGTCGCTGGACGCCAATAACGTCGCGATCACCGATGGCCTGCATGAAGGCGACCGCCTGGTGATCCATGGGGCCGACCTGTTGTCCCAGGTCCGCTGAAATGTTTGACTACATAATTCACGTCAGCCTCAGACAGCGGCTGCTGGTCCTTGGCGCCGCGATGTTGCTGATAATCTATGGCGCAATCACCTTGCGCCAAATGCCGGTCGACGTCTTCCCCGACCTCAACAAGCCAACCGTGACGCTGATGACTGAAGCAGGCGGCATGGCGCCGGAAGAGGTTGAACAACTGGTTACGTTGCCGATCGAGTCCGGTATGAATGGCATGCCCGGCGTGACGCGCGTGCGCTCGGTCTCCGGCATCGGACTGTCGATCGTATACGTCGAATTCGCTTGGGGCACCGAGATCTACCGCAATCGGCAGCAGATCGTCGAACGGCTGAACCTGGTGCGTGAGCAGTTGCCCCCCGGCATCGTGCCGCAAATGGGTCCTATTGCCTCGATCATGGGTGAGATTCTGCTGATTGCCATCCCGGCGGATCCGGCCCAGGTCAGCCCAATGGCTGTGCGCGAATACGCGGAATGGGTGATGCGGCCGCGCCTCCTGACGATTCCTGGCGTCGCCCAGGTGATCGCCATCGGCGGCGAAGTACGACAGTACCGAGTCGAATTGCGCCCCGCCCAACTTCAGTCTCTCGGTATCGAGCGCGAGAAGCTGGAGGCGGCGTTGCGTGATTTCGGCGCCAACACGAGTGGCGGCTTTCTCGAAGCTCAGGGTCGCGAATACCTGATCCGCCAGATCGGCCGAAGCTCGCGCATCGAGGATTTGCAAGACCTGGTGGTGACGGTAAAGAACGGACAGCCCATCCTGCTCAAGCAACTCGCCGACGTCAAACTGGCACCCGCGATCAAGCGTGGTGACGGCAGCTACAAAGGCAAGCCGGCGGTGATCCTGTCGGTGCAGAAGCAGCCGGCCGCCGACAGCGTGAGTCTTACCCACGACGTGGAGAAAGCCATCGCAGAGCTCGGCAAAAGCCTGCCCAAGGGAATCGATGCACCATCCTTCCTCTTCAAGCAAGCCGATTTCATCGAGAACTCAGTCGGGAATGTCACCGAGGCGCTGCGTGATGGCGCGATCCTGGTGGCGGTTGTCCTTTTCCTATTCTTGCTCAACATCCGCACCACGATCATTTCGCTGATGGCGATCCCCGTATCCTTGCTGGCGACTGCCCTGGTATTCCACTACTTCGGCCTCTCTATCAACACCATGACACTAGGCGGGCTGGCGATCGCCATTGGCGAATTGGTGGACGATGCCGTGGTTGGGGTGGAGAACGTTTTGCGTCGTCTCAAACTGAACCGCACCGCGGCTGTGCCGCGGCCGGTGGTCGACGTCATCGCCGCAGCGACACTGGAGGTGCGTTCCGCCATCGTCTATGCCACGGTGATCATCGTTCTGGTATTCGTGCCGCTGTTTGTCCTGCCGGGTATCGAGGGGCGGCTATTCACGCCCCTCGGTGTGGCCTACATCGTCTCCATCTTGGCCAGCATGATCGTCTCGGTGACGCTGACGCCGGTGATGGCCTACTACCTTCTGCCGAAGATGAAACAACTGCATGCGGGCGACAGCCCGCTGGTGACCTGGCTCAAGCGCTGGGACGCAAGACTGCTGCACTGGTCCTTCGGCCACGCACGCACTCTCCTGGCCGGCGCCCTGCTGTTAGTGCTGATTGTGGCGGCGAGCGTGCCCTTCTTCCCGCGTTCTTTCCTGCCACCCTTCAACGAAGGCACGCTGACCGTGAACGTATTGCTCAACCCCGGCACTTCGCTGACCGAAGCCAATCGTATCGGCACCCTTGCCGAACAGCTGGTGGGGCAGGTGCCCGAAGTGACGCAGATGGGACGTCGCACCGGCCGCGCCGAACTGGACGATCACGCCGAGGGCGTGCATTACACCGAGATGGAAGTAGACCTGAAAGCATCGGCACGCAGTCGGGAGGAAATCATCGCCGACATTCGACAACGTTTGTCCGCGCTACCGGGGAGTTCCAGCATCGGCCAGCCAATCTCGCACCGGCTCGATCACCTGCTCTCCGGTGTGCGCGCCCAGATCGCGCTGAAAATCTACGGTGACGACCTAGACACCTTGCGCGGTCTGGCTGCGGATCTGCGCGAGCGCCTGGCGAAAATTCCGGGTGTGGCGGATCTACAGATCGAGAAGCAAGTGCTGGTCCCGCAGGTAAAGATTCGCCTTGATTACGAGAAGGCTGCTCGTTATGGTGTCGCTCCCGGCAATATTCTGCGCAGCCTCGAGCAGATGATCGAAGGGGAGCGCATCACCCAGATCGTCGAAGGCAATCGTCGCTTCGACCTGATGGTACGTCTGCCGGAAAGCGCACGCGGTCCGCAGGCCTTGGATGATCTCCTGATCGAAACGCCGGGTGGGCATGTACCGCTGTCGAAAATTGCCACGGTGGAAGACAGCGACGGCCCCAACCAGGTCAGCCGTGAGAATTCGCGCCGCCGTATCGTGCTTTCCGCCAACACCGATGGCCGCGACATGTCGAAAGTCATCGCCGACATCCGGGCCGAACTTGCCGCCAGACCGATGCCGGATGGCTATTTCACCGCGCTCGAAGGCCAGTTCCAGGCGCAGGAGCAGGCGGCGAGACTGATTGCCTTGCTCGCCGCCGTGTCGCTGACCATGATATTCATGGTCCTCTACAGCCGCTACCGCTCTTCGGCCCTGGCCTTCATCATCATGGGCAACATCCCGCTGGCCCTGATTGGCAGCGTAATCTCACTGTGGATCTCCGGCCAGCCGTTGTCGGTTGCGGCGCTGGTCGGTTTCATCACGCTGACTGGCATCGCCACGCGCAACGGCATTCTGAAGATCAGCCACTACATCAACCTCTGTGCCTTCGAGGGCGAGTCCTTCGGACGGCAAATGATCGTGCGCGGCTCACTGGAGCGGCTGACACCGGTACTGATGACGGCGCTGGTGGCCGCGTTCGCCCTGCTGCCGCTGATGCTCTCGGCCGACGCACCGGGCAAGGAAGTGCTGTATCCCGTGGCAGTCGTGATTTTCGGCGGCCTGGTCAGTTCGACCCTGCTCGACACCCTGCTCACGCCCTTGATGTTCAGCCTGTGGGGTGAAAAGCCGTTGCGGCGTTTGCTGGAAGCCAGAGAAACCGAGAGCTTTTGATATTCGACCCGAAAGGAATGTACATGAAGAAGCCACTGTATGCACTGATCCTCGCGGCCGGCGTATCCCCCAGTACGCTCCTGTTGGCACACGACCATGGCCAACACGCTCCCAACGGCGGCCAACTGCGCCAGGCCGGTCCCTATGACTATGAATTGGTGGTGGAGAAGGTCAGCCAGGATGTGAAGGAATACCCGGTCGTCGTGTATCTCACCATCCATGATGGCGCCAAAGTGCCGACGGCTGGCGCGACCGGCAGCGCCACGATACTTGCAGGGAAGCACAAGACGACCTCGGTACTCAAACCGGATGGCGACAATCGTATGAAGGGATTGGCGACGTACTCGGCTGCCCCCGACATGAAGGTCATAGTGTCGATTACCGCGAATGGCAAGACGGCAGAACAGGCGCGTTTTACGCCGCTCGCGAAGTCCGCTCAGTGAGAGCCGCGTCTGCCACCCCAAACTGAGCACGATTGATAACCAGGAGCAAACTTCCAATGAGCAAACACATCCGCCTTGCTTGGCTACGAAGCGTGGTGAAACAACTCCTCGTCTCCACTTTGCTGCTCTTCGCTCTGGGATGGGGCGGTCAGGTTTATGCGCACGGTGACGAGGCAGTCCCCACGGTAGGCGAAGAACATCACCCAAACGCAACTTCACCCGCTGCGGCACCGTCCGCCGGGGTCACCGTCGGCGGCGAAGCCGCTGTCAGCGCGGGTCAGGCCGATCGCTCCGCTGGTGATGACGGCGCCGACGTTCAGCCCGCGGATGAGGACGAGCCCATGGTCATGCTGCACCCTGGCTTGCCCGAGCCCTGGGTCATTGGCACTGCCGTAACGATCCTGGTCATTGCACTGTGGTCCCTGTTTTCCCGCCTGCCTTCAGAAGCACCCGCCCGAACAGTCAATCTGGCAACCCTGCCGTTGATCGGCGGCTTCGTTCGTTTCGTGAACAACAGTCCCTATCCGCTGCTAATCGTTAAGGTGGTCTCGGTTTCTGGGTTTATCCTCGTAGTAGTCGCCGGCCTGTTCGGGACGGCGTTCCCAGAACGCAATCTCGCGACCACCTTTGTATGGAACTTGTGGTGGCCACTGGTTGTTGTGTCGGTGTTGTTTCTTGGCACCAGCTGGTGCGCCATTTGTCCTTGGGATACGCTCGCCAGCTGGATTGTGCGGCTGCGGCTATGGCGGCGGTCCGACCCACATCCCGGGCTGCAACGCAAAGTTCCACGCTATATGCAGAACGTCTGGCTTGCATTGATGCTGTTCGTCGGGTTGGCATGGCTGGAAGTCGGGATCGGTGTGACAGCCAAGCCGTACGCCACCGCCTTGATGGCGGTGGCGATGCTGATTCTTTCCATAAGCTACCTGCTGGTCTTCGAGCGCAAGGCCTTTTGCCGCTATGCTTGCCCGATAGGACGAACTCTGGGTTTCTATTCGCGTCTTGCGCCGATCTCCGTGCGCCCCGTGAATCAGGATACTTGCGCCACCTGCAAGACCCTCGAATGTTACAACGGCTCGAAGGATATCGAGCCATGTCCGACCAGTCTGGTCGTGGGCCGTTTCAGCCAGAACACCAACTGCCTATCGTGCGGCAACTGCATGCAAAGCTGCCCCCACCAGAACGTCTCGTGGCGCCTGCGCCCGCTGGGCAGCGAGGCCATTGACCAGGGCCAGGCAAGGCCGCAGTGGGACGGTGCGTGGTTCATGCTGCTGCTCCTGGGGATTACCACTTTTCACGGTCTCACCATGATGCCGTTCTGGGGCGAATGGATCCTGACGATCGCCCGTACCATTGGCGAGACCGGCAAGTCCTTGGTGAGTTTCACTCTAGCCATGTTCGGCAGTTTCGGTTTGCCGGTACTGATTTATGCCGTGGCCGTGGGACTGACCTATCTGGCGGATCGAGGCAAAACCTCCTACAAGGCACTCTTTGCGGCTTTTTCTTTCACCGCGCTACCCTTGGCATTCGTCTATCATCTGTCCCACAATCTCGATCATTTGTCGCGTGAAAGCGTCAATGTGTTCGCCATGCTGCTCAATCCTCTCGGGACCGGGCTTGCCGCCATGTCGCCCATGGAGAGGCATGATCGAATGATGTCCCCGATATTTCCCGATGTGGTGATGTTCGCCGCGCAGGCCAGCTTGATGGTGCTTGGGTTCTGGCTGGCGGTTCAGATCATTCGCCACCGCGGCCGGGATAAGCTGGACGGCGGAACCAGCTTGAGAGGTTGGCGCCTGCTGCCGATGCTGGCATTCGTCGGCGCAATTACTGCGATGAACTTGTGGTTGATGGCCCAGGAAATGGAGATGCGCTTCTAGCCCACGCGACATCTCAAGCAAATCAGCGCTGGGATCGGTCCACCCAAATTACCCCGCTTGCCCGACAATAATGCTCACGGCATCGGCTATCCCAGTCTTTGACGGCATGCCAGTTCCGCCACGCCCGCCGCATGGCTTCAGTGGAACATCTGATATTGAACGAGATAGGTACCGGCGCCAGCGAAATACCCAACCAGCGCCAGACCGCTGATCCTCTTGACGTACCAGAAGAAATGAATCTTCTCCAATCCCATCGCTGCCACGCCTGCCGCCGAGCCGATAATGAGGATGGATCCGCCAGTACCAGCGCAATAGGCGAGAAACTCCCATAGGAAATGGTTAGTCGGGTAATCGGTCAGGCTGTACATGCCCATGGAGGCGGCCACCAACGGGACGTTATCGACGATCGCACTGGCAATGCCGATGATGAGCACGATGACGTCTTGCCTGCCGACCACTTGGTCAAGCCACCGTGCAAGAGAAGTCAGGATGTGCGTGTGTTCGAGCACAGCTACCGACAATAGAATCCCGATGAAAAATACCAGCGAACCCATGTCGATTCTGCTCAGGGCACGGACCAAGGTGAGATGTTGCTTGGCGTCGTGTTCCGCTTGGCGGTGCACAAGATCGCCCACCAACCAGAGGATGCCGAGCCCAAACAAGACGCCCATGAACGGCGGCAGATGGGTGATGGTCTTGAATGCCGGTACCGCGACCAGAACCGCAAGACCCGTGAAGAACATCAGATTGCGCGCAAATACTGTCGTTGACAGGGCAGGCGCGTTGGCCACTTTCTTCGGCGAGACCGCATCGCGGCCACGCAGCACGTAAGCCGTGATGCCCAATGGAACGATCATGCTGACCAATGCCGGCAACAGCACTCCCTTGACGATGGCAAGGCTAGTGATCTGACCGCCGATCCAGAGCATCGTTGTTGTAACGTCGCCGATCGGCGACCAGGCACCACCCGAGTTTGCCGCGATGACGACGATGCCGGCAAAGAAAAGGCGATCTTCTTGCTTGGACAGGAGCTTCCGCATCAACGAAATCATGACAATCGTGGTCGTCAGGTTGTCGAGGATTGCGCTGAGGAAGAAGGTGACGAACCCCACCAGCCACATCAACGTCGACAATTTGGACGTCTTGATGCGAGACGTGATGATGTCGAAACCATTGTGTGCATCCACGACTTCGACGATCGTCATTGCGCCCATCAGGAAGAAAACGATTTGTGCAGTGGTCATCAGCGACTCACCGAGTTGTTCATTCACCTTGTGTTGATCGCCAAGCGAAATTGCGTAGATGGTCCAGAGCAGTCCGGCTCCGATCAGGGCTGACGCAGATTTGTTGATCTTGATGGGATGTTCAAGTGCAATCGCGGCGTATGCGATCACGAAGACGATGACAACGGCAGTCAACATGTCAGTGGCTTCCGGGCAGTTCGTTCAACCGAATAGGCATGGTCGAAGCCAGTCGCCATTGACCATGGCGGTGCCCATTTGGGGTACCTTGAGACTCGCGACGGCGAAGTGTGCAGCGAAGGCTGCGGGAGTATGCAAGAATGGCTCATGGGTGAACTCGGTGAATGTGCGGCGGCCCGACCGGCACGAAAACCTGTCCACACCCCTACACTTTCCAGTAGCGCAAACACCCGAAAACCATCATACACATGTCAAGCATGATACTCAATCGGCTATTCGCCCCAACCGCCCCAGAAAGTTGCAGGTGGAGAACGCGCGAGTCACGCAACAGGACCAAGCAGGATGCGCCGTTTTTGACGCTTGGAGCTGGGTGACCCAAGATCCAGGGCATGCTTAGTCTACTCCGCGAAGATGTCGCTCCAACCTCGCCGCCCCAAAAAAACGAGGGGCAATTGCCCCCCGAAGCTCCTCCTCAGAAGCCATTGGTCAAACTGATCGATCAGCAGGTGAATTTACGATGTTACTTGCTGCCGGGAGATTTTTTGTACTCAAAGTCGACGCGTCGAGTTTTGGCCCAGCATTTTTCCTCACGGCAGATAGCGCGCGGCTTCTCCTTGCCGTAACTGATTGCCTCGACCTGCGACTCAGGCAATCCCAGCAACTTCAAGCTGCGCTTGACCGCCTCTGCGCGATGTTGTCCCAGCGCCAGGTTGTACTCGACGCTGCCACGCTCGCCCGCATTGCCTTCGAGGATTAGGGTACGCATCGAGTAACGTCATCCGAAACACATTGCAAGAAGATTAATTGAGATAAATGTAAAATGCAACCGTGATTTGGTGGTCATGGCAGTGAAATTCAGGCTATAACCGCGCAGATGGGAGTTGATCAATTGAGCAAACTAGCCAACCGGAAGTTGTCGCTGCAAGTTTTGAAGAAGTTTCGCCTGATCTATGGTGCTGTGCGCCACCATTTCCGGGAAGTCGAGCAAAGTACTGGAATCTCGGGATCTCAACTGTGGATTTTGCGGGAAGTTGGAAACATCCCGGAGATAGGCATTTCTCAATTGGCCGAGCGATTGTCCATACACCAGTCGACATGCAGTCTTCTCGTGGAAAAGCTCGTCGCACGTGGTTTGATCAGGAAGGAGCGGAGCCAACAGGATCAGCGCCGCGTCGGATTGAATTTGTTGCCGCAAGCGGAACTTCTGCTTGCACATGCCCCCGGCCCCGCGGAAGGTGTGTTGCCGAAGGCTTTGTTGATCCTTTCGGAGGATTCCTTGCAGGCGCTTGATGAATCTCTGTCCAAAGTGATTCAGCAGTTGAATATCAGCGATCACAGCCATGCCGACAAGCCGTTGGCCGACCTGTAATGTTCATACCGCCGCGTCGCTATCAGGTTCTTAGGATTACCATCTTCGCAGGCGGGATGTTCTTGTCGGCTTGCGCAGTGCCACCCGTTGCGGACATTTCCCTGCCACCCGCAACTGTTGCGACAACGCCGCGCTTGCCAGAGAAGAAGGTTGAGCCGCCAACGGCACCCGCGCTCCAGCTAGCCCCTCAGATCCTCCATCGCCCGGAGCCATTAGCGATCGAGCAACCCGTTGCGAATCCGGATCATTCGACAAACATCTATTTTCCACTCGGATCTTCGGAGTTCGGCAGTGATGCGTCCTCTACGATTGACCGTATCGCTGAACAGCTGAAAGGCAACAACCAGCGGCGAGTCCGTTTGTTCGCATTTACGGACGACCTGGGCAGCAAAGCGTATTGCGTCGCGCTAGCCGCGCAACGCGCGATTGCAACAACTGCTGAGTTGGTCAAGCGCGGGGTGCGGGTCGGGCAGATTCGCCGACGCATCATTGGATGCGAGACCACAGCGAGGGCACCCTGCGTTTCGGACAAGTGTCGCCGATCGAGGAACCGCGTTGAGTTCCGGTTTGATAAGTAGGCTGACCAGTTTCGCAATTTGCATATTCGCAGGTTTGAATGTCGAAACAGCAGCGTCTCCCGTCGATCACCGAGCACTTTCCGGTTTGGAATATATTGCGTGTGTTGTTTGGGACTCGAAACTCGGCATACGCTGGACTCTGTCTGTTAGAGTGACTCTATGAGACTATCCTTGCGCTTCGTCCTGCCCCTGATACTGGTTCTGGCAGGTATCGCCTATGCCATCGCCCCGCTGGTCGACCAGATGACCCTGCGCTGGTTTGTGCGCGATCTCGACATCCGCGCGTCGCTGATCGCCAACACCATCCAGGAACCGTTGCAGGAGCAACTGGTGGCCGGCAAGAAGGTCAAGATCAGGGAATTCTTCAACCGCATCAGCCAGGATGAGCGGGTGTATGCCATCGGCTACTGCGCCACGGCGGCGGGACCGGCACTGGTCAGCCGTCCGCTTCCACCCGAAATCCGCTGCGCCGAACTGGAACGCTGGGAAGGCGCCAGCGATCATTTGTTGCCCAGCACTCACGGGCCGCTGCACGTAACGGTGCAGCCGATGCCCAGTGAGGCCGCGCCCACAGGGCGGCTGGTCCTGGTCCACGACATGAGTTTCGTCACCCGGCGCAGCGAGGAAACCAAGCGCTACGTCTTCTACTTCTTCATGGGACTGGCGGCAGTGGTCTCGTTGATCACGGTGATCATCGCGCAACTCTCATGGCGCGGCTGGATGGCCGGCATGCAGGCGCTGTTGCGCGGCGAAGGCCTGCTGCGCCAGCCCGGCTCGCCACCCAGTCTGCCGGAGTTCAAACCGATCGCCCGTGACCTGCAGCGGCTCATTCGCGAACTCGAATCCGACGCGCGTTCCAGAGATGAAGACCAGATTACCTGGACGCCGGAATCCCTGCGCGCCATCCTTCAAGGCGAATTGCGCGGCGAGGATGTGATCGTGGTTTCCAATCGCGAGCCCTATATCCACCAGCGACGCGGTGAGCAGATCGAGGTGCAGCGGCCGGCCAGTGGCCTAGTGACGGCACTCGAACCGATCATGCGCGCCTGCCGGGGCACCTGGATCGCCCATGGCAGCGGCTCGGCCGACCGCGAGGTGGTCGACAGGCATGACCGCATCGCGGTGCCGCCCGCCAACCCGGCCTATCAGATCCGCCGCGTCTGGCTGACCGCCGAGGAAGAGGCCGGTTACTACTATGGCTTCGCCAACGAGGGCCTCTGGCCGCTGTGCCACATCGCCCATGTGCGACCCACTTTCCGCTCCGGCGACTGGGCCCAGTATGTTGCCGTCAACCGCAAGTTCGCCAAAGCAGTGGCGAGCGAGGCCAAGACCAAGGCTCCGATCGTCCTTGTGCAGGACTACCATTTCGCCCTGCTGCCGAAGATGATCCGCGACGAGTTGCCGGATGCCACGATCATCACTTTCTGGCACATCCCCTGGCCCAACCCGGAGTCCTTTGCCATCTGCCCCTGGCGCGACGAAGTGTTGGCGGGGATGCTGGGGAGCAGCATTCTCGGGTTTCATACCCAGTTCCATTGCAACAATTTCGTCGATACGGTGGACCGCTTTCTTGAAGCGCGGGTTGACCGTGAGTCGTTTACCGTCACGCTGGGCGGCAAACATACCGCCGTGCGCCGTTACCCGATTTCCATCGCCTGGCCACCCGAACCGGAGATGATCGGCAAGCCCGTGGCGGACTGCCGCAACGACATCCGGCAACTCAATGGCCTCCCACCCGAACACCGCCTCGGTGTCGGTGTCGACCGGCTCGACTACACAAAGGGCATCCTGGAACGCTTCCGTGCCATCGAACGCCTCCTGGAGCTCAAGCCGGAGTGGGTCGGCCGCTTCAGCTTTGTCCAGATTGCCGCACCGACGCGCTCCGGCATCGACGAATATCAGCATCACGAAGCGCAGGTGCGGGCCACCGCGGAAAGGATCAACGAGCGCTTTGGGCAACAGGGTCCGCCACCCATCGTGCTCAAGGTCGAGCATCACGAGGCGCGCGAGGTCTACGAGTATTTCCGGGCGGCCGATCTGTGCTTCGTCAGCAGTCTGCACGACGGCATGAACCTGGTTGCCAAGGAGTTCGTCGCCGCCCGCGACGACGAGCGCGGGGTCCTGATTCTTTCCCAATTCACCGGTGCCGCGCGGGAGTTGCCGGAGGCCTTGATCGTCAATCCTTACGATGCCGACCAGTGCGCCGCCGCACTGCACCTGGCGCTGAGCATGCCGGCGACGGAGCAGCGCGACCGCATGCGCCTGATGCGCGGACTGGTGGCCGAATTCAATGTCTTCCGCTGGGCCGGGCGCATGCTGCTCGACGCGGCGGCCATGCGCCGGCGCGGGCGGCTGATCGACAAGGGCAAGACGGCGGGGTGACCATGGGGCGTAACGGTTTTCCGCCGACACCATCCATCGAATGGGCATTCTTTCTCGACGTCGATGGTACTCTGCTGGACATTGCCGACACGCCGGACGCGATCCAGGTCGATACGGCCTTGCTCGAACTGATCGGGCAGCTTCACCGGGCCAGCGGCGGCGCCATGGCGCTTGTCAGCGGCCGCTCGCTGTCGGACCTCGAAGGCTTGCTGGGCATGCCGCGCCTGCCGATGGCCGGCCAGCACGGTTTGGAACGGCGCGATGCGGCGGGACGCCTGTGGATTCACGCCGCGCCGCCGGCGACCAAGTGCGCCATCAAGGAGGCGTTGTTGCCGGTGACGGCTCGTCATCCGGGCCTGCTGCTGGAGGACAAGGGGCTGACGCTGGCGTTGCATTACCGGCTGGCGCCGCATCTGGCGGCATATGCCCATCGCTTGATGAACCGCCTGATGATGGAAGCCGGCGAGGGTCTCGAAATACAAAAGGGCAAGCGCGTGGTCGAGATCAAGCCGGCCGGCATCGACAAGGGCGCGGCGGTGGCGGAATTCATGGCAGAGTCGCCGTTTCGAGGACGACGCCCGGTCTTTATCGGTGACGACCTCAACGACGAACGCGGTTTCGCCGAGGTGAACAAGCTGGGAGGGCTCTCGATCAAAGTGGGCGCGGGCGGCAGTTGCGCCGGTTTTCGCCTGCCCGACGTGACAGCGGTCCGGCGCTGGCTACGCGAGACCCTGAAGGGAAGACAATGCACGACCTAGACTTGGCTCTGATCGGCAACTGCACCGTCGGCGCCCTGGTCGACGCGCGCGCCAACATCACCTGGGGCTGCTTCCCTCGGTTCGATGGCGATCCGGTGTTCTGCGCCTTGCTCAGGGACTCGGATGACTTTGGATTTTTTGCCGTCGAGCTCGCCGATTGCGAAAGGCACGAACAGCGCTACCTGGAGAACACGGCGATCCTGGTGACGCGCCTCTACGATTGCCACGGCGGCGCCGTCGAAGTCACCGATTTCGCGCCGCGCTTCGGCCAGTACGGGCGCCTGTTTCGCCCGATGATGCTGGTTCGCCGGGTCAAGCGACTTGCCGGAAGCCCGCGCCTGACAGTGCGTCTTCGTCCCGCCTGCGACGACGGCGCCGGACGTCCGGCTGTCACCATGGGCAGCAATCACATCCGCTATGTGTCGGACAGTCTCACGCTCAGGCTGACAACCGATGTCTCGCGGACCGCGATCCAACAGGAAATCCCGTTCTTCCTGGAGGACTCCGTCACTTTGCTGCTTGGGGCGGATGAAACTGTACATGAGGCGGTCGACGAAGTCGGCCGCCGCTTCTTCGAAGAAACTGTCCAGTATTGGCGCGAATGGGTGCGTTTCCTGAGCATCCCGTATGAATGGCAAGAGGCGGTGATACGTGCCGCCATCACGCTCAAGCTCAACGCTTACGACGACACCGGTGCCGTCATTGCCGCCATGACCACGTCGATTCCCGAGGCCGCCGGCAGCGAGAGGAACTGGGACTACCGCTACTGCTGGCTGCGCGACGGCTATTTCGTGGTGAACGCCTTGAATCGGCTGGGGGCGACCCGCACCATGGAGCGTTATCTCGGCTACATCGTCAATGTTGCCGCCAGTACCGAAGGGCGGCCATTGCAGCCGGTGTACGGCATCGACGGCCGGGCGGCCCTGGACGAAAGGGAAGTGCCGGCGCTGGCCGGATACCGCGGCATGGGGCCGGTGCGCATCGGCAACCTGGCCTACCGCCAGGTGCAGCATGACGTCTATGGCTCGGCCATCCTTGCCGCCACGCACATCTTTTTCGACGAGCGCCTGACGCGGCGTGGCGACGAAGCCCTGTTTCGCCGCCTCGAACTCCTGGGCGAGCAGGCGCGGCGCTGCTATGACCAGCCGGACGCCGGTCTGTGGGAACTGCGCGGCAGTGCCCGCGTGCATACGTTCTCCGCCGTGATGTGCTGGGCCGCCTGCGATCGCCTGGCGAGGATCGCCGAGCGGCTGGGTCTGACCGAGCGCGCCGGCTATTGGCGCGGGTGGTCGCGGGAGATCCACGAGACGATCTGCCGACGGGCCTGGAACAAGGGGCGCAAGGTATTCGTCTCGACCTTCGAGGGCCGGGCAATGGACGCGAGCCTGCTCCTGCTGGCCGAAGTCGGCTTCCTCGATGCGGCCGACCCGCGCTTCGCCGCCACGGTCAAGGCCGTGGAGAAGGACTTGCGCCGCGGCGATTTCATCTTCCGCTACGTCGAGACGGATGACTTCGGTGAGCCGGAGAACGCGTTTCTCGTTTGCACGTTCTGGTACGTCAATGCCCTGGCCGCCCTGGACCGCCGCGACGAGGCGCGCGAACTTTTCGAGAAACTGCTGGCCTGCCGCAACCGCCATGGCTTGCTGGCCGAGCACATCGATCCCCGCAGCGGCGAGCAGTGGGGCAACTTCGCGCAAACCTACAGCATGGTCGGGCTGATCACCGCGGCGATTCGGCTGTCGATACGCTGGGATCAGGCGTTCTGATGCAGAAACTGATTGATCGCTTTCTCGACTGGCTGCCGGGAAACCTGGACAAGCCGGCACGCATCCTGCTGATCCTGCTGTTGGCGTGGATCGCTTTGCAGGCCATCCATCGCATTCTTCCGTACCTGCGGGAGGCCGCCGCCGCCCGTAAAGACAGCCGCGAGGACGGTCAGCGCATCCGGACTCTCGCGCGCGTCATCCGCTATGTCCTGACCGTGATCGTGGCGGTGGTCACCGGTTTGCTGGTGCTGGGAGAATTCGGCGTTTCTGTCGCCCCGATTCTGGGTGCGGCGGGTGTCGTCGGCATTGCCGTAGGTTTCGGCGCGCAGAGTCTGGTCAAGGACTACTTCGCGGGTTTCTTCCTGTTGCTGGAGAACCAGATCCGCATCGGCGACGTCGTCGAAGCCGGCGGCAAGGCCGGCGTGGTGGAGGAACTGACGTTACGCTACCTGCGGCTGAGGGATTATTCGGGCAACGTCCATTACGTCCCCAACGGAAATATTTCCGTGGTGACGAATATGAGTCTCGGTCATGCCTACGCCGTGATCGATGCCGGCGTCGCTTACGGAGAGGACGTGGACCGGGTCATCTCGGTGATGCGTGCGGTGGGCGACGAGCTGCGCGGCGACACCGCATTCGCCGAGAAGATTCTCGACGCCATCGAAATGGCCGGTGTCGATCGATGGGCCGACTCTGCGGTGGTGATCCGCTGCCGCATCCGGGTTGTGCCGCTGGAGCAGTGGAATGTCCGCCGCGAGTACCTGCGGCGCCTCAAATATGCGTTTGACAAGGAGTGCATCGAAATACCGTTCCCCCATGTTAAGGTGGTGCACTCGCCATCCGGCGCCTGAAGGAGAACCGATGCCAGAATCGATTTCCGCAATGCTGCATCAAACCGCCTGGCCAGTCGCATTGGCGCTGGCGTGGGTCGCGGGGGAATTCGGCCATCGCTGGCTGTCGCTGCCGCGCATCGCCAGCTACGGCGTTCTTGGTTTCCTGCTGGGTTCGGCGCAGGGCGGCTTCTTGCCGGAATCGGACGGTGGGCCGGCGACCTTGCTGGCGAATATTGCCTTCGGCCTGATTCTCTTCGAACTCGGCTACCGCATCAACCTGCGCTGGGTGCGTGCAAACCCCTGGCTGGGCCTTACCAGCGTGGTCGAAGCCTGCGGCAGCTTCGCCGCCGTGTTCTTCATCGCCGACTGGTATGCCGTTCCGCTGGTGCCGGCGCTGCTGCTGGCGGCGATCGCCATGTCCACCTCGCCTGCGGCGGTGCTGCGCGTGGCGAATGAATTGCGCAGTTCCGGCCAGGTCACGGAAAGGATCCTGCACCTGTCCGCATTCAACTGTGTACTGGCCGTCGTCGCGTTCAAGTTCGTGGTGGGCTACTGGGTACTTTCAGGGAGCGGCAGCGTCTTCCAGGCTTTCTGGAGCAGCCTGGTGGTGCTGCTGGTATCCGCCGGACTCGGGGCACTGTTCGGCGTGGCCGTGCCGGCGCTGCTACGCGCGCTCGGCGGCGTCGACCGGAATGCGACGGCGGCCTTTGCGATTGCAGTGGTTACCCTGACGGTGCTCACCCATACCCTCAAGTTTTCGCCGCTGCTGGCGACGCTTGCCTTCGGCCTGGTCGCGCGCCATCGGCGCATCGCCCTGTCGCAAGCGCAGCGGAACTTCGGTGCGCTCGGCGACCTGCTGACCGTATTGCTGTTCGTGTTCGTCGCGGCGGCACTGGATTGGCGAAAGGTGGCTTCGGGATGGGAACTGGCGCTGATCGTGGTCGCCGCGCGCATGGCCGTCAAGGTCGCGGTGACGACCGTGTTCGCCCGCCTCGGCGGCATCAGCTGGCGCAAAGGCGCCCTCACCGGAATGGCGCTGACGCCGCTGTCGGTGTTCGCGATCCTGCTGCTGGAGCAGTCGCGCCATCTCGGCCTGGATCTCCTCGACGAATTGGCCGCGATCGCCGCGATCGTCCTGCTGCTGGAGGTCATTGGGCCGCTGGTCACTCAGCGCGCCTTGATATGGGCGGGTGAGACATCCAGGGAAGGGGGGGGCGAACATGGCGCTTGAACCCTTCAAGACCTCAGAGGCGTTGACCATGGGGGTTGAACTGGAACTGCAACTGGTCAACCCGACCGATCTTGATTTATCGGCCTCGGCTTCGGACCTGCTCCATCTGCTCGAACGGAAGGCCTTCCCGGGGGACGTCAAGCCCGAGATTACCGAGAGCATGATCGAGGTTGCCACCGACGTGCACACCCGCCACGGCGAACTCCTTGCCCAGCTGCGGCAGATGCGCGACACCCTCGTCGCGGCGGGCGACCGGCTGAACATCGGCATCTGCGGAGGCGGGACGCATCCCTTCCAGCGCTGGTTCGACCAGAGAATATTTTCCAAGCCGCGCTTCAAGGAGATTTCGCTGCTCTACGGCTACCTGGCCAAACAGTTCACTATTTTCGGGCAGCACGTGCATATCGGCTGCGGCTCGCCAGACGAAGGGCTGTTCCTGCTGCACTCGCTGAATCGCTACCTGCCGCATTTCATCGCGCTGTCGGCGTCATCTCCCTATTCGCAGGGGGTCGACACGCTGTTCGACAGCGCCCGCCTGAATTCGGTTTTCGCGTTTCCGCTGAGCGGCCGTGCGCCGTTTCTGCTCAACTGGACGGATTTCGAGACCGGCTATTTTTCCAAGATGGAGAAGACCGGCGTCGTCAAGAGCATGAAGGATTTCTACTGGGACATCCGGCCCAAGCCGGAGTTCGGCACCATCGAATTACGGGTTTGCGATACTCCCCTGACTGTCGAGCGTGCCGCCGCGCTGGCCTGTTATCTCCAGGCCCTCTGCCGCATGTTGCTGACGCGCGAGGATACAGCGCCGACGGAAGACGATTATCTCGTCTACAACTACAACCGCTTCCAGGCTTGCCGCTTCGGCCTGGACGGAACCATCGTCCATCCCAAGAGCAACGAGAGCCTCTCGCTGCGCGAGGACATCCTGGCCACCCTGCGCCGCCTGGAGCCGCATGCCGCGGCACTCGGCGGCCAGGCGGCGCTCGACGAACTTTACGGCGTCGCGGCGAGCGAGGGCAATCATGCCGGCTTCCTGCGCAGCCAGTATGCGAACGAGGGAGGCATCGAGGGCGTGGTCGATGCGGCCGTCCGGCGTTTTCGGGCAGGGAGCGGACTATGAGCTTCGGCCGCCGCCGCCCTCTCCGGATCGGACTGTCCGCGCGCATCTTCCATCCCGAGCAGGGGGCGAAGGGGATCCGCGCCAAGACGCTCCAGTTACTGGAGCAGTCGGCCGCCCAGTGGGTGATGGCGCGTGACGTGATGGTGCTGATGGTGCCGTCGGTGGTCCAGGACGGGGAGTTGTTGCGCAGCAACATCCGCCTGCGCGACTATGCGGAATACCTGGATGGTCTGTTGCTCCAGGGCGGCGCTGACCTAAGCCCCAGGGCCTACGGCGAAGAGCCGCTGAAACCGGAATGGGCGGGCGATCCGGTACGCGATGCCTACGAGCTGGAACTGCTGCACGAGTTCATGGAGGCGGGCAAACCGGTGCTCGGCGTCTGTAGAGGAATGCAACTCATCAATGTGGCCCTCGGCGGCACGCTCCACCAGGATTTGCCGACCCAATGCCCTGGCGCGACGGTCCATGAGAGCGGCGACTACGACCGCAACGACCACCCGGTATTGTTCACGGAAGGCGGACGGCTGGCGAACTGGTTTGGAGGCGTCGCCGGCGGCAGGGTGGTTTCCATTCACCATCAGGCGGTCAAGCGGCTCGGTCGCGACGTGGTGGTCGAGGCGCAGTCGGCAGACGCCATCGTCGAGGCGATCCGCTGGAATGGGCGCAGCTTCGTCTTCGGCGTTCAGTGGCACCCGGAGTTTCACGCCGCCGCGGGTGCGGAACTCCTCGACTGTGCGCCGATACTCGACGCCTTCCTCGCTGCCGCCCGAAAATAGGAACTCTTCATCCAGAGCGCGGTCCCGGTTCTTCGGGTGTCCCGCCGGTGCGGCCGATGATGAGGCTCTTCAGCCCGACATACGGCTGAGGCGCGGCCGCAACAACCGTTTCCGCCGGAATGTGGGCCTCCAGGTCGGCAATCCTGCCGCGTTGGTCTCCGCAGGTCTTCTCCAGCTCCTCGATACGGTGTTTCTGACGTGCCAGCCGCCACTGCGACCTCAGCGTCATCGGCGTGCTCAGTAACGCGACCGCGATCGCACCGATCGCCAGCGCCAGCAGCAACACCATCGCCAGGGAACTGTCGAAGCGCCACAACAGAAAATTCACGGTTACCGGGACGTTGTTTTGCATGGCGAAGGCGACGCCGACGATGGCGGCAAAGATTGCGGCAATGATCGCGAGTTGCATGGCGAACTCCGTTAAGGGCGATTCGGTACAGGAACTCTACTCAAGTCTGAAGCCCAGCAGCCGTCTAGGGCGAGTATACCTTCTGCAAAGTTACCTTGCGACCTGCCACGAGAGGATCCCCGGTGATGTGGGAATGGCCGGGACACTCGTCACTTAGGAAATGTGATCAATTTCGCTCCTCGGCAACTCCATCCTGGTTCTTCGCCCGCAATGACTTTATCAGACCTTCAACGCCGTTGTTTCGAATCTCATCGGCAAACGTGCGGCGGTAGTTGATCACCAAGCTGATGCCGCCGGCCTCTATGTCATAGACTTGCCAGCCCGTGGGAGTTTTCCCCAGGTAGTAATTCAACGAAACAGGCGCGACGCCACTCTGAACGACTCGGACACCGACCTTGACGTCGGTGGCCCCGCGATTCATTTTGAATGGCCTGTATTTCATAGTCTGATCGGAGAACCCTGTGAGCGCCTTGGCATAGGTACGTACCAGCAGGGTGTGGAACTCGTCGGCGATTTGCCTTCTCTGTACTTCATTTGCCTTCTTCCAATCTCGCCCCACAGCGAGCCGAGCCATACGCATAAAATCGAAGTGCTGTTGCACCTTGGTTTCAATAAGTTCGATGGCTTTCTGGTC
>JBAYJH010000043.1:0-23955 GCA_041665185.1 Sterolibacterium sp. | reverse complement strand
CCTTGTCGAGTTGTTCCTCGTCCTCGACGAAGAGGAACACCGATTCCGAATCCTGCATCAGGTACTCGACCTGGGCGACCGCATCGGTCGGATAGATGCCCGAACTGACGCCGCCGACACACAGCGTCCCGAGGTCGGAAAACAGCCATTCCTGTTCGGTATTACCGAGGATCGACACCCGCTCGCCCGGCGCGAAACCCAGTTCGACCAGGCCCATGCCAACCTCCTGCACGATCTCACCGAGATCGCGCCAACTGAGGCTCTGCCACAGGCCAAAGGCCTTCTGCCGAAAGATGAGTTTTTCGCCGCGCTGTTGCACGGCATTCCAGAACATCCGCGGAATGGTTTCGCCCGGCATCACCACCGTGCTGATCGCCCAGAAACGCTTGCCGTCGATTTTCCACATGACTCGTTCTATCCCGCTGAAAGATTAGGGCTTGCGGACGGTGAAATCGAACAACTCGAAAAGATCCCCGAGCGCCGGGCGATTGGCCGGAACGTAAGGATCCGCGCCGGGTTGCGGATTAGGCAGGCGGTCGCGGCTGCGCGCCGATAGCGGCGGCAGGCTCCAGTTGCGTTCGATGAATTTGAGCAGCGAGGCATGATCGTAGTAGGTGTGCTCGACATGTCCTGGGCGCGCCCAGGGCGAAACGGCCAGCAACGGAATGCGCGTGCCGTCGCCGAAAAAATCGACGATCTGGATGTAGCCGGAATCGTAGTAACCACCGCCTTCGTCGGTGGTGATCAAGATAGCGCTGCGTGCCCAGAGTTCCGGACGCGCCTGGACCTTGCGCACCACTTCGTCGACGAAGCTCTCGAAGGACGCTTCGAAGGAATAGCCGGGATGGCCGGAGCGGCTGTTGGGCGGCGCCAGGAAGGATACTGCCGGCATAACGCCGTCGATATCGGCATACAGTTCGGACAGCCCCTGGAGGTTGCTTTTCAACTGGCTCTCCATGATGCTGGTGAAGTAGCTCGGGACATCGCATTCCGGACAATACTCCCTGGTCACGGCATGACCCTCGCGCCCGCCGGTATACCACTTCCAGGTAACGCCCCTGGCGCTCAGCGCATCGAGGATGGTCGGCATGGTCTGCGGCGGCAGGGTGTGGTGGCCTGGACCGATCGGCTTCCTGCGGCCGTCGTGAGTGTAGCCTGGGCTGTAGTTGTTCACCAGGTAGTAGCTGTCCGCTGCGCAGTTGCCGTCGTTGAATGCCGGATAAGGCAGCTCTTTAAGATATGCGCGGATCGCAGCCACGCCGGGTTGCCCAGGGTCGGCGCAGGCCGTGTAGGAACCGCTGCCGTAACCGCTTCGGGTGTACCAGTTGGGGCTGCCGGGCAACGGCTGCGGATTTTCCACCTGGTCCGACGGCGCGGGCACCGCCTTGCCGTCGATCTCGAAACGCGCCACATCGGCCGTGGCGATGGCGATGTAATTCGCCATGGTGCCGCCCATGATCGATTGGTGGTAATTGTCGGCCAGTGCATAGCGACGCGCCAGCCCGGCGAGGACCGGAACGTCGCCGCGACTCATGTTGTAGAAGCCCATGGCTTCCCCGCCGCGGTTGCTTCCTGAGGAGGGATCGCGCTTTTGTTTCGATCCCTCGCCGGAGGTCACGCCCACCCAGGTAAACAGGTTGTTGCGCCCGCCGTTCGCCTGTTGCCACATCTGGAAGAAACGGTGCACCGGGTCGCCGCTGCCAAAAGTACCATAGGGGATGAAGCGGGTGATCTGATAAGGTCCTGGCGGCAATTCCGCCGGAATGCGGGCATCCGGCCCACCGGGGCTGTTGCGCGATTTCTTGCCATAGGGTGCCGGTAGCGCCTTGTACGGCCTGGTTGCGGAAAATTCAACCTGATAACTACCGGCCGCCGCGGCTTGGTGTTGTATGGCAGTGTAATAATTCGGGCCGGGCTTGCCGTCTTCGTCGATGATGCCGCGCGACAGCAGATTGGCGATGCTTTGTCCCGGGCCGGGGCGATAGGCGCCGAACAGGGTATCGAAAGAAACGTTCTCGCCAATAATCACGATCAGATGCTCGATCGGCGTCGCCGGCTTGACCGGCTCGGCGAGCAACGGACTGGCCATGGCCAGCAGCGCGGAAATCAACAGGGGTTTGCGGGAGATCGTCGCCATTTCGTCGGCAAATTCAGCGCCAGTTCTTCTTCTTCTTCCAGCGCCGGGTGCCGCGCACGCCGCTGTCCTTCATGCCGAGGTAGAACTCCTTGATATCTTCTTTCTCCAGCAAGGCCGCGCAGGTATCCTCCATGACGATGCGACCGACCTCCAGCACGTAGCCATAGTCGGCGTACTTGAGCGCCACCATCGCATTCTGTTCGACGACCAGCAGGGTCACGCCGTGTTCGCGGTTGATGCGCACGACGATTTCGAAAATTTCCTTGGTCAGCTTGGGAGAGAGGCCCAGGCTCGGCTCGTCGAGCAGGATGACGCTGGGCTTGGCCAGCAGTGCCCGGCTGATTGCCAGCATCTGCTGCTGCCCGCCGGAGAGCTGGCCCGCCGGCTGTTTGGCACGCTCGCGCAGGATGGGGAAATAGTTGAAGACCATGTCGATGTCGTTCGCCAACTCGGCCTTGTCTGAAGCGGGGCGGGTGTAGGCGCCCATCAGCAGGTTTTCGCTCACCGTGAGGAAGGGGAATATCTCCCGCCCCTCGGGAACCTGGACGATGCCCAGCTTGACGATGCGCGCGGGATCCAGCTTCTGGATCGCCTGGCCACGAAACAGCACCGCTCCCTTCTGCGGGTCGATGATCCCGGAGATGGTCTTGAGGATGGTCGACTTGCCGGCGCCGTTCGAGCCCAGCACGGTGACGATGCTGCCCTGCTTCACGGCGAGCGAGACGCCGCGGATCGCCTTGACCGGTCCATAGGAGGACTCGACGTTGTTGAGTTGGAGGATGGGCGTGGCGTCAGTCATCGGTGCCACCCAGGTAGGCCTCGATCACGCCCGGATGCGCCTGGACTTCGGCGGCGCTGCCGAGCGTCAGCACCTCGCCCTGGTTCAAGGCCAGCACGCGGTCCGAGACCCGCGACACCAGGCTCATGTCGTGCTCGACCATGATCACCGTGATGCCGAGATCGTTCTTGATGTCCTCGATCCAGAATCCCATTTCCTCGGTTTCCTCGACGTTCAGGCCGGAGGAAGGTTCGTCGAGCAGCAGCAACTTCGGCCGCATCGCCAGGGCGCGGCCGAGTTCGACCACCTTGCGCACGCCGTAGGGCAGATTGACCACCATGCTGTCGCGATAATGCTGGAGGCCAAGGAACTCGATCACCTCCTCGGCGTGGCGGCGGAATTGCAGTTCGGTGCGGCGCACCCGCGGCGTGAACACCAGGTCCTGCCACCAGGAGGAATGGCGCTGGCAATGCCTGCCGACCAGCAGGTTTTGCAGCACCGTGGCATGCTCGAAAAGTTCGATGTTCTGGAAGGTGCGGGCTATGCCTAGCCGGGCGATCTCATAGGCCGCCAGATGGGAGATCGCCTCGCCCTCGAAAATCACCCGCCCCGCCGTCGGCTTATAGAGGCTGCTGATGATGTTGAAGATGGTGGTCTTGCCGGCACCGTTCGGTCCGATCATGGAAAACACTTCATGCGGCCAGACTTCGAAGGAAACATCGCTGACGGCCTTGAGGCCGCCGAACTGGATGGACAGGTTCTGCGCTTGCAGCAATGGAGCCGTCATTTGAGGCGCTCCGATTTCATGTAGCTTTTTTGGCGCCTGAACATTCCCTTGCGGTAGAAAGGAAAGATCTCCAGGAAGGTGCGCACCTTCAGCCATAGCCCGTAGATGCCGAGCGGCTCGAACAGCACGAATGCCACCAGGAAGACGCCGAAGATGGTCGGCTGTAAGCCCGTCTGCTGGCCGATCTCGGGCGGTAGCCAATCCTTGGCGGTGACGATCAACTGCTGCGCCAGGATCCAGAAAGCGGCGCCGAATATCGCCCCGTAGATCGAGCCGAGGCCGCCGATAACGATCATGATCAACAGTTCGATGGATTGCAGGATGGTGAACTGTTCAGGGGAAATAAAACGCAGCTTGTGCGCATACAGCGCCCCGGCAATCCCCGTCAACCCGGCCGACAGGGCGAAGGCGATGGTCTTGTAGCGGGCCAGATGGATACCCATGCTCTGGGCCGAGATTTCCGAGTCGCGGATGGCGACGAAGGCGCGGCCGGTGGGGCTGCGCATCAGGTTCATGACGCCGAGGATGCACAGCGTCAGCACCGCCAGCGAGACATAGTAGAAAGCCGCCTCGCTGTCGACGGCCCAGCCGAAAATCTCCAGGCTGCCCAGGGTGATGCCGGTATTGCCGCCGGTGATGCTGTCGGCGCGGGTCACCGCTTCCTCGACAATGAAGCCGAAGGACAAGGTGGCGATCGACAGGTAAATGCCCTTGACCCGCAGGGCCGGCAGGCCGACGACAACGCCGGTCAGCCCGGACACCGCGGCGGCGCTCGACAGCGACAGCAGGAACGGCCAGCCGCGCGCTTGCAGGTAGGCTTCGGTATACGCGCCCATGGCGAGGAAGGCGGCGTGCCCCAGCGAGACCTGGCCGGTATACCCGACCAACAGCATCAGGCCCAGGCCGACCACCGAGTAGATCCAGATGAACACCAGTTGCGAAATGAAATATTCCGAGAACACCAGCGGCGCCAGCAGCAAGGCCGCCATCAGCACCGCATACCAGAACTTCTGGCCGGCATGCTTGAACAGCACCAGGTCTTGCTCGTAGCGTGTCTTGAAGAGAAAGCGCATCAGACCTTCTTCCGCATCTTGTCGCCGAACAGGCCGTTGGGCAGGATCACCAGCATCACCAGCACCAGGATATAGGCGGCGATGTCCTTGAATCCTTCCGGCAGGTAGAAACCCGCCAGCGACTCGACGATGCCGATGATCAGGCCGCCCACCAGGGCGCCGGGGATGCTGCCGAAGCCGCCGACGACGGCCGCGGGAAAGGCCTTGAGCCCGATGTAGCCCATGTTGACATGGACGAAGGTGATCGGTGCCAGCAGCAGGCCGGCGCAGGCCGACACCGCCGCCGAGATGCCCCACACCAGCATATTAATGCGCCGCACCGGTATGCCCATGTAGAAAGCCGCGAGCTGGTTTTGCGAGGTCGCCTGCATGGCGATGCCGAGCTTGGTATAGCGGAAGAACAGGAACAGGATGGCGATCAGGAAGGCGGTTACCGCGATGATCACCATGTGTTCCGTGGAAAGAATCAGCGCATCGTTGCCGCTGCCGAGTCTCAGGACTTCATCCTTGTAGGGCACCGGCAGGGTATGGGTTTCCGTGCCCCAGCCGGGAATCATGGTGACCATGCCGCGCGCCAGGTAGCCGATGCCGATGGTCAGCATCACCACGGTGAACGCCGGCTGGCCCAGCAGCGGTCGCAGCAGGGCGCGCTCCATCAGCATGCCGAACAGCATGGCGACCGCCAGGGTGGCCAGGAACGCCACCCAGAACGGCATCCCCAGCACCACCATGCAGGACAGGCCGAAAAACCCGCCCAGCATCATCAGGTCGCCCTGGGCGAAATTGACGGTCTCGGTGGCCTTATAGATCAGCACGAAGCCGAGCGCGATCAGGCCGTAAATGCACCCTTGCGCAATGCCGCTGATAACGAGTTGCAGGAACTGCACCTGGGCTTCTCTCCCCCCGCTGATGCGGTGTCTTTATCGTTTGACGCCAGGTCGGCTCGGAGAGGGTCTCCTGCTTGCCCAGGTTCCACTATTGATTCAATTCTAAACCAAGACTCGCCGGCCGTTAAGGAAACCATAAGATTTCCCCGTCATCATGGCGTCCAAGGAGCTGCCATGCACACATTATCGTTATCTCGTTTTTCACTTCGATCCATTGCCGCCGCGGCCGGACTGTCGGCGCTCATCATCGCCGACATCGCTCAAGCGGCCACACCGGCCGAGCTGTTGTCCGGCTACACCGCCCAGGCGGGTTCCGCGGCGGCGAGCAACCGAGGCCAGCAGTTTTTCACTAGCCGGCACGGCCGCGAATGGAGTTGCGCCACCTGCCACGGCACCGTCCCCACCCAGGCCGGCAAGCATGCGTCGACCGGCAAGCCCATCCAGGCTCTGGCGCCGGCCTTCAACCCCGAACGGTTTACCGACCCGGCCAAAACCGAGAAATGGTTCCGGCGCAATTGCAACGACGTCGTCGGCCGCGAATGCAGTGCCGCGGAAAAAGCCGATGTATTGGCCTGGCTGCTGACGCTCAAACCTTGAACCTGCAAACCATATTCCCCACCCTAGATCGAGGAACCGCCGTGTCGCCTGTACTTCGCCCATCTTATCGTCTCGCCTCGTTCACAATGGTCGCTGCGCTGATGTTCGCCCACGCAGCCTTCGCCGAAGGCGACCATCATTCCCCGCGTGTGCCGCTCCTGCCCAAGTACCTGAGCGAATGCGGCGCCTGCCATGCGGCTTTTCCGCCAGGCATGCTGCCGGCGACAGCGTGGCAGCGGTTGATGAGCGGCCTAGGCAAGCACTTTGGCACGGATGCCTCGCTGGATCCCGCCACGCAGAAGGAACTGGCGGCCTGGCTCGCCCTGAATGCCGGCACCGGCAAGTATGCGCGCGAAGAACCGCCGCAAGACCGCATCACGCGCGCGGCATGGTTTATCCGCAAGCACCGGGAAGTCCCCGCGACGACCTGGAAACTGGCAGCCGTCAACAGCGCGGCCAACTGCGGCGCCTGCCACAAGCGATCCGACCAAGGAAATTTCGATGAACATGAAGTTCGCATCCCCCGCTGATATGCCCCAACCCACCACTGAAACTCGCAAGATCCTGGTCTGGGACCTCCCGGTCCGCGTCTTCCACTGGCTTATGGCGGGATGTTTTGCCGGCGCCTGGCTCACCGCCGAAAGCGAAAGCCTGCGCCTGCTGCATGTGACGCTGGGCTATACGTTGTGCGGCCTGGTGGTTTTTCGTGTGGTGTGGGGCATATTGGGAACCCGCTATGCGCGCTTTTCAAGTTTCGTCCGCGGCCCCAGGGCGGTCGGCCGCTATATCGGCGCGTTGTTGCGTGGTCAGCCGGAACACCATACCGGCCACAATCCCGCCGGGGCGCTGGCCATCGTCGCCTTGCTGGGCTTGGCGCTGGCAGTCACCGCTTCGGGATGGGCCATCTATGACGATTTTGCCGGCAAGTGGCTGGAGAAGACGCACGAGGCGGCAGCGGAAGTGATGCTGGGCGTGGTCGTGCTCCACATCTTGGGCGTAGTGATCAGCAGTTGGCTGCATCGCGAGAACCTGATCGGCGCCATGATCAAGGGACGCAAGCCGGGCCGGCCGGAAGAAAGCATACGTAGCGCCTGGCGTAGCGTGGCCATGGCAATGGTTACCGCGGTGGTCGGCTTCTGGTGGGTGCAATGGCAAGACGCGCCGACCGGCAACGGGCTCGCCGATTTCCAGACCATATCGATGATTTTCAAGGGCGACGACCACGACAACGACTGATCCGCTCCCGAAGCAAACCGTCCAGCACTGAGCGGCGCACCGCCCCGCTTCCTGTCGCCAGGGGAAGGCGCATCCCCGCATACCGCGAGCTTGCCTAGGCATATCCAGCCCTCCTATAATCGGCCAGCGTCGGCATGATTGGAATCATGCCCGTTCGCGGGGAGGCGGGTTGAAACGAATCGACATCATTGGCCGACAGGCCAGCGGCGAATCGGCAACGTGTTGGCGTGAACGTCTGCCCTTGTGGCGCCTGGCGGCGCTGGCGTCTCTGCTCGCCGGGCCGGCATTCGGCGATGGCGCAGACCGCGCCAAATCCATCGTCACCGCGACTTGTGCCGCCTGCCACGGGATGGACGGCAATAGCGTGGTGCCGGCTTTCCCCAAACTTGCCGGGCGCCATCCGGAATACATCGTCGGGGAACTGAACAAGTTCATTTCCGGCAAACGCAAGAGCGACATCATGGCGCCCATCACTGCCGGACTCGACCCGGACGATTTCAAGCCGCTCGGCGCCTACTTCGGCCGCCAGATACCGGCCCCGGGCAAGGTGCTGGACGCCAAAGCCGCTGAAGCGGGCAGGAAGCTCTATCTCGAAGGCAACGAACAGTCCGGCGTTCCCGCCTGCGAAGGCTGCCACGGCACCGACGCGCAAGGCGGCAAGCGCTTCCCGCGGCTGGCGGGCCAGCACCGCGAATACCTGATCGAGCAGATCTACAAATTCAGGACCAACGCCCGCAACGCGACGCGGGTCATGCGCGAAGTGTCCACGCGCATGACCGACGCCGAAATCAAGGCGGTCGCCGAATTCCTCACCGGCCTTTGAATGGGTCATCGACTAGGAGAAGAATCGTGAGGGCACGCATGGTAATGCTGCTGTTTTTGGCCTCCTGGGCTAGCCCCCTGCTGGCGCTGGATATCACGCCGGTATGGAACGAAATCAAGGGCGAGAAATTACTGGCCCTGAAGCTCAAGGGCGAAGCCGGTCGTGGCGAGGAGGCCTTCGTCACCTGCCAGGGCTGCCATCGTCGCGGCGCCACCGGCAGTCCCAGCGGACTCTATCCCCGGTTGGCGGGGCAACACGCCACCGTGTTGATCGAACAGATGGCCGACATCCGTTCCGGCAAGCGCCGCAATCCCAGGATGGAACCCTTCGCCGACGAGCACGTCATCACGCCCCAGGAAATCGCCGATATCGCGGCTTACCTGCAAGCTCTGCCGCTGCCGGCGAACCTCGGCAAAGGACCCGGCACGGCACTAGTCCGCGGCAAGGATATATATGTCCGGGACTGCGCCAGTTGCCACGGCGACCGCGGCGAGGGAAACGGCGCGAAGTTCTATCCGCTGGTGGCCGGGCAGCATTTTGTCTACCTGCTGCGCGAGGCCCGCTTCATTCGCGACGGCGAACGCGGTAACGCCAACCCCGACATGATCCGGGTGATCAAGCCCTATTCGGACGACGACCTCGAGGCGGTGGCCGACTATATGTCTCGGCTCGATCATGCGGGCACCAAGCCCAGGCGTGCGGACTTCGGCCAGGCGCCGCAATCGGTGCTCTGGGTCGGCAACAGCTTCTTCTACTACAACAACAGCATGCACAACCACTTTGGGCGCCTGGTGTCGTCGGCGGGATCGGGCTCCCGAGTGCGCAGCACGTCGGCGACCATCAGCGGCTCCGGTCTCGACTGGCACGACCTGGAATCCTTGCTGCGTCCGGACGGGCTCGGTCGCTATTCGTTCATCGGCGACAACGAAATCCGCTTCAACAAGGCCGGGCGCCAATACGACACCGCGATCATGATGGATTGCAGCCAGTGTCCGATCCACCCTCAATTGCAGGCCGTCTTTCACGAGACCGTGCGCAAGCACGCGCAGACCCTGCTGCGTGGAGGAGTTCGGCCGGTGCTGTTCATGTCCTGGGCCTACAAGGACAAGCCGGAAATGACCGCCCAGCTTGCCGAGCAATACACGCTCGCCGCCAACGCCAACGATGCACTGGTCATCCCGGCGGGGCTGGCCTTCGCCAGGACCATTGCCAAACGCGGGGACATTGATCTCTACGAAAAGGACAAGCGGCACCCCAGCCTGGCCGGAACCTATCTGGCCGCATGCACGGTCTACGCCTCGCTGTTCCGCAAATCCCCGGTGGGCCTGAGCTACACGGCCGGATTGCAACCCGAGATCGCCACCTTGCTGCAAACCGCCGCCTGGGAAACGGTGCAGGAGTACTTCAAGCCATGAGCCTCGGCACCTCATCCGTGAATCCCGCCGTCCTGCTGTTAATCAACTGATGACGGTACGACGGATCATCCTTCGCCAGCCGACGCGTGACGATCAGCGCGCTTTCCTCCAGGCGGTCAGGAGAAGCCGCGCCCTGCATCGTCCATGGGTCAGCCCGCCGGCGACACCGAGCAGGTTCAAGGCCATGCTGGCGCGCATGTCCACCGCCGAGTACCGAAGTTTCCTGGTGTGCACCCGCGACAGCAATGAAATAGCCGGCGTCGTGAACATCTCCAACATCGTCATGGGCATGCTGCGCGGCGCTCACCTGGGCTACTATGCCTTTGCCGGCTTTGAACGACGGGGCTTGATGGGCGAGGGGATCCGGGCGGTGGTACGAGTGGCATTTTCGCAGATCAGACTACATCGCCTCGAAGCCAACATCCAACCGACCAATGCCGCTTCCATCGCGCTGGTTCGCTCCTGCGGCTTCACCAAGGAGGGGTTTTCTCCACGCTACCTCAAGATCGGCGGCAGGTGGCGCGACCACGAACGCTGGGCCATCCGCTCGTCCTAGCCAGTGATGCAAGCAGACCTGCCCATTACCGACGCTGACGTTCGCGCGGCCGCCGAGACCTTGAAGGGCCAGGCAATCAACACGCCCTTCCTGCATTCGCGAACCCTGTCCGAAGTCTGTGGCTGCGAAATCTGGCTGAAATTCGAGAATCACCAGTTCACCGCGTCGTTCAAGGAGCGTGGCGCTCTCAACAAGCTCGCCAGCCTGACCGCGGAGCAGGCCAGCCACGGCGTCCTGGCGGTATCCGCCGGCAATCACGCGCAAGCGGTGGCCTATCATGCGCGGCGTCTGGGCATGCACGCGGTGATCGTGATGCCCAAGCACACACCGACCGTCAAGATCAGCGGGACGCAGCACTTCCGTCCGGAAATCATCCTGGCCGGAGAAACCTTCGACGAGGCGCTGGAATACGGCTTGAAACTCGTGGCGGAGCGCAATCTGACCCTGGTGCATCCGTATGACGACGCGCATGTGATTGCCGGCCAGGGCACCGTCGGAATCGAGATGCTGGCGGCACACCCTGAACTCGATGCGCTGGTCATCGCCATTGGCGGGGGCGGGCTGATCTCGGGCATCGCCGTGGCGGCGAAGGCGATCCGCCCAGACATTCGAATCTTCGGGGTCCAGAGCGAAGCCTTCCCGGCGATGCATAACCTGTTTCATGATCGCCCCGGAGCCTGCCTGTCCGCCTCGATCGCCGAGGGCATCGCGGTCAAGATGCCGGGATTGCTGACCCGCCAACTGGTGCGGCGTCATGTCGAGGATATCTTCCTGGTATCGGAAGACGAAATTGAAAGTGCCCTGGTCATGCTGCTGGAAATCGAGAAGACGGTCGTCGAAGGCGCCGGCGCCGCCGCGCTCGCCGGAGTGATCCGCAACCACCAGCGGTTCCAGGGACAGAGGATAGGGCTGGTGCTGTCGGGCGGCAATATCGATTCGTCCATGTTGTCGGACGTGATCGCCCGTGAAATGGTGCGCTCCGGCCGGCTGGCGCGCCTCCGGGTGGACTTGCGCGATATTCCGGGCGCCCTGGCCCGCGCCACCCAGGTGATCGCCAATGCCCAGGGGAACATCGAGGAAGTGCATCACCAGCGTGCCTTCACGCTACTGCCGGCGCGCAGCGTGGAAGTCGATATCGTGGTCCAGGCACGCGACCGGGCGCATATCGCGCTGATCATCGACGCGCTCAACCAAACAGGCTTTCACGCGGCGCTGCACAATCGTTAGCCGCGGGTCGGCGTGTGTAAGGAGTTATTCCATGATTCAGTTCAGCGTTACTTCCCTGTTTCGGTCGGTCATGGCAATCGCCGCCGTGGTCTGGAGCGGCCTCGCTTCCGCGCAAAACACGCCGGCGCTTGCCACCGGACAGGTGTTGTACCTGCCGATCTATTCGCACATCTACCATGGCGACCAGGACAAACAGGGCAAGCCGTCTCAAACGCTGTTGTCCGCGCATGTCAGCATCCGCAACACCGACACGCAGATCCCCCTGAAGATTCTCTATGCGCGCTACTACGACACCGACGGAAAACTCGTCCGGGAGTTCCTGCCCTCGCCGCTGACCATCCAGCCGTTGGGCACGCATGAATTGTTCGTGCCGCGCGGGGACGTGTCGGGAGGTTCCGGCGCCAATTTCCTGATTGCCTGGAATGCCGGGACCACGGCCAATCCACCGCTGGTGGAGGCCTTGCACGCGGACGTCCAGCCGGCCCGAACCCTGGTCTTCGTGACGACGGCGCGCCCCATCAATCCCCGCTGATCTTCCCAGCCCGACACTCCCCTTTGTTGATGCTCCAAGTAATCCGGTGAGAGTGGTCGTTCAGCGTGTCAGTACCGCCTCCGTCACGGTGGCGGACCAAGTCGCCGGGCAGATTGGGCCGGGGCTGTTGGTGCTGGCGGGGTTCGAAGAGGCGGACCAGGACGCGGACCTGGCGTGGATGGCCGGCAAGATCGTGCGCCTGCGCCTGTTTGCCGACGCCGCCGGGGTCATGAACCGGAGCGTCGTGGAATCCGGCGGGGAGATCCTCGCGGTCTCACAGTTCACCCTGTACTCATCGCTGAAGAAGGGCAATCGCCCGTCCTGGAGCCGGGCGGCGAAAGCGGCGATCTCGCAACCATTGTTCGTCCGCTTCGTCGAACAACTCGCTGCGGCTCTGGGTAAGCCCGTTCCCTGCGGCGTATTCGGAGCGGACATGCAGGTCAGCTTGATCAATGACGGGCCGGTGACCCTCACGATCGATTCACGATCACCCGAATAGGCGGATGTCCTCGGTGCCTGCCTCGTGCCGATCGGCGGAAAGGCCGTTTGGATGCCTGACATATTTCACGGCAAGCCCATCGACGAAGCAGAGGAGTAAACCGGCAGTATTTTCCGCTTACCGTTACCTCTGCATCGCCGCCTCGCGCCTGGGTATCCCTTTGTACTGGCTGTAACTGACTATTTTCATGGGGGGAATCGTCGCCCCGTCGGTGATGGCATGCTTGATGCTGTTCATCAGATACCAGCCCATCCTGAGGATTTACATCGTGTCTTTTGAATTCATCGTAACCGTCAATGACGTTTTCCAGATGCGCGGCGGCCTGACGCAGGCCACCTCATTCTTGATCAGCCGCTATGGCACCCTGGATGAGGGCATCGACGCCGGCGCCAGAATTCTGCCTGAATGGCTCATGTTTCCGCCGAAGCCGTCCGGCAATTCCGCTCCCGCATCCCGCGGACCTGGACCATCCAGACATCTGGCCCAACCGTGTACCTAGCATGCGCGATTGCTGAACGGGACGGAGACGAGCCTTGTCAGCGCAGCATACGGTTGCTTTCCTGATCCAGTCCGGATTCATGGCCAGCTTCGTGGATGCGGCGACTTCATGGCTGATCATTCTCATTGCACTCACCATCGCGGCAGCCATTTCAACCTGCTTCGTGGCAAGAAGCAAAGGCCGTTCGGTCGTCTGGTGGGTGGCTCTTGCGCTGGCAATTCCTGTGGTTCCGCTGGTATTCATTTGGCTGCTGCCGATCTTGCCCCCATCGGGCAGTCGAATGGCTCAAGTCGACCGTCAATTCTTGTAGAAGCTCTCCCCTTTCGCCGCCATCTCCTTGAGGAACGCTGGCGGTGAGAAACGCGGCCCGCACAATCCGGTGAGGCGTTCGCAGGCAGCGACGAACTTCCCGATGCCCAGGGTATGTATCCAGCCGATCGGACCGCCGCGGAAAGGCGGATAGGCCCAGCCAAGGATCGCCCCGATGTCGGCATCCTGGGGGCGGTTCAATACCTTCTCCGCCAGGCAGCGGGCGGTCTCGACGGACTGGATCAGGATCAGCCTTTCGACGATTTCCGCGACGCCGGGCTGCTCCGTGCGCGGTGGAAAGTGTTCGGCCAGACCCGGCCAAAGGTGCTTGCCACCCTCGGCGGGGTAATCGTAGAAACCTTTTCCGACCTTCTTGCCCAGACGTCCGAACTGCTCGACCATCAACTCGACCACCCGGGCTGAGGGTGGCTCGACATAAGCAGCGCCAAGGTCGGCCCGGGTCTGCCTAGCCACCTTGTGGACGAGTTCCAGCGACACCTCGTCGGTCAGCGCCAGCGGGCCGACCGGCATGCCGGCAATCAGCCCGGCCTTGTCGATCAGTGCCGGCGCGACGCCTTCGTTCAGCAAGGCCATGCCTTCGCTGATGAAGGTGCCGAAGACGCGGCTGGTGTAGAAGCCGCGCGAGTCGTTCACCACGATCGGCGTCTTGGCGATGGCCTTGACGAAATCCATCGAGCGAGCCAGCGTTGCCGGCGATGTCTGCCTGCCGACGATAATCTCGACCAGCGGCATGCGCTCGGCGGGGGAGAAGAAATGCAGGCCGATGAAGTTGGCCGGACGGCTGCTGGCCTCGGCCAGCCCGCTGATCGGCAGGGTCGAGGTGTTGGAGGCGAAGATGGCTTCCGCGGCGATCACGGCTTCCGTCTTGCGGGTCACCTCGGCCTTGATCGCGCGGTCTTCGAAAACCGCTTCGATCACCAGTTCGCAGCCCTGGAGCTGCGCATAATCGGTGGTCGGCAATATCCTCGCCAGCACCGCATCCGCCGCCGCCTGCTGCATACGGCCCTTCTCCACCTGCTTGGCCAGCAGCTTGCGCGCATAGGCCTGGCCCTTGTCGGCAGCTTCCTGGGTGGCGTCGATCAGCACCACTTCGATGCCGGCCACAGCCGTGGCGTAGGCGATCCCGGCGCCCATCATGCCGGCGCCGAGCATGCCGATCCTGGTGTACTTCTGGGTGGGAACATCCAGGGGACGGCTGGCCAGCTTGTTGGCTTCGTTCATGCCGAAGAACAGGCTGCGGATCATGTTCTTGGCTTCGGGACTCATCGCCAGGTTGGTGAAGTAGCGCGCCTCGACTTTCAGGCCGGTATCGATGTCGGTCTGAAGTCCCTCGAAGATGCAGGAAAGGATATGCCGCGGCGCCGGGTAGTTGCCATAGGTCTTCTCGCGCAGCATGGCGTTGGCGCCGGTGAACAGCTGCAATCCGGCCGGCGTCATGACGCCGCCGCCGGGAATCCTGAACCCCTTGCCGTCCCATGGCTGTAGCGGCTTGGTCCCGGACCGGATGTTCTCGCCGAGCCAGACGCGCGCCGCCGCGCGCTCCTCGCCAGCCGGCACGACGGCATGGATCAGGTCGGCCTTCAAGGCGTCCTGCGCCTTGATGCGCTTGCCTTCGAGCAGCAGCGGCATGGAAACCTGCATGCCCATCAAGCGCGGCGCTCGCTGGGTGCCGCCGGCGCCGGGCAGCAGGCCGAGGGTGACTTCGGGGAAGCCGAAGCGTGCCTTGGCGTTCTCCGCCGCCACGCGGTAATGGCAGGCCAGCGCCAATTCCAGTCCGCCGCCCAGTGCGCTGCCGCTCAAGGCTGCCGCCACCGGCTTGCCGCCGGTCTCCATGGCGCGCAGCAATCTGTGCCAGCTCATGACACCGTCGAAGAACGCCGCCGGGTCGGTGACCTGTTGCAATACCTCCAGATCGCCGCCGGCGATGAAATCCTTCTTCGCCGAAGCAATCAGCAGGCCTTTCACAGCCGGATCGGCCAGCGCCTTCCGCACCGCCTCGGCGAAGGCGCCCATGCTGCCTGCGTTGAGGATGTTCTGCGCCTTGTCCGGGTAGTCCCACTCCAGGGTGGCAATACCGTCTTGGTCGATAGTCGTATTGATCATGTTCAAATCCGTTCGATGATGGTGGCGGTGCCCATGCCGGCGCCTACGCACAAGGTGGCGAGGCCGGTGGACAGGTCGCGCCGCTCGAGTTCGTCGAGCAGCGTGCCGAGGATCATGGCGCCGGTGGCGCCCAGCGGATGGCCCATGGCGATGGCGCCACCATTGACGTTGATTCGGTCGTGCGGCACGTCCAACACCTGCATGAAGCGCAGCACCACGGCGGCAAAGGCTTCGTTGAGTTCGAACAGGTCGATGTCGCGGATGCCCATGCCGGCGCGTTTCAGGGCCTTTTCCGCCGCGTAGCTCGGGCCGGTCAGCATGATCGCCGGCTCCGAACCAATCGACGCGTAGGCGCGGACACGCGCCCGCGCCTTGAGTCCCAAGCGTTCACCCATTTCCTTGCTGCCGAACAGCACCGCGGCGGCACCATCGACGATGCCCGAGCTGTTGCCGGCGTGATGCACGTGCTCGATGCGTTCGACTTCCGGGTAGCGTTGCAGGATCACGCTATTGAATCCGTACTTTTCGCCCTGCTCCTGGAAGGCCGGTTTAAGGGCGGCGAGGTCCTCCAGGGTGGTCTGCGGGCGCATGTATTCGTCGCGATCGAGCATGACCAAGCCGTTGAGGTCGGTCACCGGCACGATGGAGGGCTTGAAATAACCTTGGTCCCACGCCTGCTTGGCACGGCGCTGGGATTCGATGGCATAGCTATCCACGTCGTGGCGCGAATATCCCCACTTGGTGGCGATCAAGTCGGCGGAGATGCCCTGCGGCGTGAAATAGGTCTTGTGCGCGACCTGCGGGTCGGTCGGCCAGGCGCCGCCGGAAGAGAACATCGGCACGCGCGACATGCTCTCGACGCCACCGCCAACGACCAGGTCGGACTGCCCGGCCATGATCTGCCCGGCGGCCTGGTTGCAGGCCTCCAGCCCCGACGCGCAGAAGCGGCTGACGGTGACGCCGGGCGCGGTGACGGCATAATCGGCATACAAGGCCGCCACGCGGGCGATGTCGGCGCCCTGTTCGGCGACGGGCTCGACGCAGCCGAGCACGACATCGTCGACCAGATCGGTATCGAGCCGGTTGCGTTCGCGGATCGCTCGCAATACCGTGGCGGCCAGGTGAATCGGCGTCGCCTGGTTGAGTCCGCCGCCGGCCCGACCCTTGCCGCGCGGCGTGCGCACCGCATCGTAGATAAACGCTTCTGCCATCTGGTTCCCCATTTCCGCTCGACGTCCGGCCTGTAACTCTAATTGAACTCGTGGCGCTTGTCTGCACACCGAACTTCCTGGCGACAGCGCCACGGTCAATGATCACGATCGCGCCTCATCCGTTTCTCTACCCGCGATGTCAGGTAACATGTCGGCGAACTGGCACACCATGAAGCGGAACCTGAGGGAAACCAATGTCTAAGCTGTTGTTGTTTGGCTTGCTCGCGGTGATTGCGTACCTGATCCTGCGCGGCGCCGGGCGCCGTCAGCGCAAACCACCCGGCGTCGCTCCGGCGCAGGAAATGGTGGCCTGCGCACATTGCGGCGTGAACTTGCCGGAAAACGAAAGCCTCAAATCGGGCGAGCGGCACTACTGTTGCGAGCAGCATCGGGGACTCGGCCCGCTTGAACGATAGTGCCATGAACGTCGGCGGCCCCGTCGCCGCGTCCGGACCGCCGAACACTTTTTGGCGGTCGCTGTATTTCTTCAATCTGTACCGGCTGGGTGTGGCGACGGTGTTCGTATGCGCCATCCTGATCTACGGCGGATCGCTCAGCTTCGGCTCGCAGAATCCCGCCTTGTTTGCATCGGTCAGCAGCGCCTATCTGCTGCTCGCGCTGCTATTCTACGTCGCACTACAGTCGTACCAACGCGGCTTCAACCTTCACCTCACACTGCAAGTCGCCACCGATATTCTGGCCCTGACGCTGCTGATGTTTGCCAGCGGTGGCGCCAACAGCGGGATGGCCTTCATGCTGTTAGTCGTTCTGGCAGGCGCCGGTCTGGTCGGACAGGGACGGCTGACGCTTTTTTTTGCAGCGCTGGCTACGCTGGCGGTGCTGCTCGAACAAGCATATCGGGTACTACAGATCGGCGGCAATCCCGAGGACTTTATCCGCACCGGCATCACCAGCGTTGGTTTCTTCGCCACCGCGATCACCGCGCGCCTGTTGGCGCGCCGCGTCGTCACCAATGAAGAACTGGCGCGCCGCCGGGGCATCGAACTGGCGGATCAGATGAGCATCAACCAGCGGGTGATCCGCGACATGCAGGACGGCGTACTGGTGGTGGGTTCGGACGGCCTGATCCGTCAGTACAACCCCCAGGCGGAGAAGCTATTGCGGGCGAGCGCCCCTCCCATGTCGGATCTGGCCTCCTTCTCTGTGGCGCTGGCCGAGTATTATCCGCGCTGGCACCTACAGTCGATCGAGGCGGCCGAAATCATCCGCGATCCCGGCACCGGCCGCCTGCTCCGCGCCCGCTTTCTTCCCGCCGGGGAGGGAGGAAACGCCTTGATCTACATCGAGGATCTGGATCGCGAGTTGGCGCAGGCCCAGCAAATGAAGCTGGCAGCGCTCGGCAGGCTCACCGCCAACATGGCCCATGAAATCCGCAATCCGCTATCGGCGATCAGCCACGCCGCCGAGCTCCTGGCCGAAGAACCGGGCAGCGTCACCCAGACCCGCCTGATCCGCATCATCGGTGACAACGCCCTGCGTCTCAACCGCCTGGTCGCCGAAGTGCTGGAACTGGGACGGCGCGACCGCGCCCAGGCCGAACTGCTGCACCTCGAGACATTCATCGAGACATTTCTCGACGAGTACTCCGTCAATGACAATCAGGCACGGCAGATTGTCGAACTTTCCGTGGACCACGCCGCCATGCTGCGCTTTGACCGCAGCCATCTCAACCGGGTATTGTGGAATCTGCTCGACAACGCGCTGCGCTATTGTCGCGGCAAGCCGGGAAGCATCAAACTCGAAACCCGGCCCGCCGCCTCCCCGACACGCACGGAATTGCATATCATGGACGATGGTGCGGGTATCGGGCCAACGTTGCGTGCCCAGGTGTTTGAGCCGTTCTTCACCACCCACAACAGCGGCACCGGCCTGGGTCTATACATCGCGAGGGAACTGTGCGAAGCCAACGGCGCGCTGCTCGAACTACACGACGGCGCGCCGGGTGCGCACTTTTGTCTGACCGGCAAGGGGGAGTGATGTCAACAAGAAACGAACGCAAAAATCGGGGAGAAGCGGCGATCAAAGTCCTGGTCGTCGACGATGAACCGGATATCCGCGAGTTGCTCGACCTGACGCTGGTCCGCATGGGGCTTTCCGCCGATTGCGTCGGCAGCGTGACGGAGGCCAAGCGCATGTTGGGGGAGAACCGCTACCGCCTTTGCCTGACCGACATGCGCCTGCCGGATGGCGAAGGGCTGGACCTGGTGCGCCACATCGGCGAGCACACCCCGGAACTGCCGGTGGCAGTGATCACGGCATACGGCAGCATGGAAAACGCGGTTTCGGCGCTCAAGGCCGGCGCCTTCGACTACCTGGCGAAACCCGTGTCGCTGGACAAGTTACGCAACCTGGTGAAATCGGCCATCGAACTTCCGCAGCATGGCAACGGCGACTCGCCATCGGCTACCCAGGCGTTGCTCGGCGACTCGCCGGCAATGCGCCAGACGCGCGCCCTGATCGAACGCGTCGCGCGCAGCCTCGCCCCGGTGTATATCTCCGGCGAATCGGGCAGCGGCAAGGAATTGGCGGCCAGCTTGATCCATCGTCTGGGTGCTCGGCGCGAAGGGTCTTTCATTGCGGTGAACTGCGGGGCGATTCCGGAAACGTTGATGGAAAGTGAATTTTTCGGCTACCGCAAGGGCGCATTTACCGGTGCCGAAAACGAGCGGGAAGGGTTCTTCCAGGCTGCCGGAGGCGGCACCCTGTTTCTCGATGAAGTCGCCGACCTGCCGCTGGCCATGCAGGTCAAGCTGCTGCGCGCCATCCAGGAAAAGCGGGTGCGCAAGGTCGGCGCCACGGCCGAGGACAGCGTTGACGTGCGCATCATCTGCGCCACCCACCAGGACCTCAAGGCTTTGGTAGACCAGAACCGGTTTCGTCAGGACTTGTTCTATCGCCTCAATGTCATCGAGCTCAGGATGCCGGCGTTGCGGGAATGCAGGGGGGACATTCCGTTGCTGGTCTCCCGCATCCTGGAGCGGCTGGCAAAGGTGGCGGCACTGCCGGCGCCGCAGCTGACGCCAGCCGCCCTGAGCGCACTGGCTGAATATTCCTTCCCCGGCAATGTCCGCGAGCTGGAGAATGTGCTGGAACGGGCCCTGGCGTTGCTAAGTGGCGACGTCATCGATGTGGCCGATCTGCACCTTGCGGGCGCAGCCCAGGATAGCGTCGAGCCGCTGGTCGCCTTGCCCGGCGATCAGCTGCAGTTGCAGGAACATCTCGATCGGGTCGAATCGCAGGTGATCCTCGATGCACTGAAGAAAACCCGCTTCAACCGCACTGCTGCCGCCAAGCTGCTGGGCGTAACTTTCCGCTCGCTCCGCTATCGCATGGAGCGCCTGGGCCTCAACGACTGACCCTCTCAGCGCACGGCGTCCGAGTCGACTTCGACGCCACGCCGCAGGAATTTCTTGCGTTAAAGTCGGCACGATTCGTCGAACTCGAAAAAAACTTTTTCGAGAATGTCAAATATTTCTTGCAAGTTTTATTTTGAACCACTACACTTAGTCAAATTGTGTTATCGACACACTATATGTAGTAGGTCAACCCGAATGTGGAAATTCCTTTCGGGACTATGCGGGGAAAAGGTGGCTGCCGGTCGATCGCAGCCGAAGAAGCAAACAACAGGAGATAGTCGATGCAGTTGTCAGCCAGAGAATCAGCCGCCGAGCCACTGTCTGCCGATCTCACGCCTGCCAACGTATCTCTCCCCGATTCAGCATTCAACCGCCTCCACGGAACTTTCGCCTGTCGTGTGTCGGCGAAGTTTCTGGCCAACCCAATCAAGCCATCTCCCTCCGCAGGGGCGCTCCACCGCGTTCCTCGCGTTGTCCGAATGCGAGCGCCATTCTCGGCGCCAAGCCGCATTTGTCAGCATGAGCGGCCATAGCCTCCCATCGATCAAGCCAGGGTCTGGAGACCTTGGGTCGAGTCGCCGCAGCCCGGCGACAGACGGAATTGTCGTTGAAGAATTCAAAGGTTGCGGCTTGCCGCGCCTTGAATAAGCCGCTTGCTTGCGGGCGGATTGCTTTACTGATGTTTCTTTCTTGTTACTTTGTTAAGGAGGTTTGATATGGCTACCGCCAAGAAACCAGCTGCGAAGAAGGCCGCACCGAAGAAGGCTGCTGCCAAGAAACCGGCTGTGAAGAAAGCTGCACCGAAGAAACCCGCCGCGAAGAAGGCTGCGCCGAAGAAAGTTGCCGCCAAGAAACCAGTTGCGAAGAAGGCTGCACCGAAGAAGGTTGCCGCCAAGAAACCAGCTGCGAAGAAGGCTGCACCGAAGAAGGCTGCTGCCAAGAAACCGGTTGCCAAGAAGGCTGCACCGAAGAAGGCTGCTGCCAAGAAACCGGCTGCCAAGAAGGCTGCACCGAAGAAGGCTGCTGCCAAGAAACCGGCTGCCAAGAAGGCTGCACCGAAGAAGGCTGCCGCCAAGAAACCGGCTGCGAAAAAGCCGGCCGCCAAACCGGCTGCGAAAAAGCCGGCTGCGAAAAAGCCGGCCGCCAAACCGGCCGCCAAGAAACCGGCTGCGAAAAAGCCTGCCGCCAAAAAGCCTGCCGCTGCCAAGCCGGCTGCTCCTGCCGCGCCCAAGGCTGCTGCGCCTTCGACTGCGGCCACGCCGGGCTTGAAGTCGTCGCTGAATCCGGCTGCGGCCTGGCCGTTTCCGACGGGTTCGCGGCCTTCTTGAGCCGCGTCTTGGGTGGATGCGAGCCTAGTCCCGTCCTGACGGGCTAGATTTTCTGCTCGCATCCTCCCGATTTTACGGCTCGGCGGCGGCTTATCAGCCGC
This sequence comes from Sterolibacterium sp., assembly GCA_041665185.1. GTDB lineage: Bacteria > Pseudomonadota > Gammaproteobacteria > Burkholderiales > Rhodocyclaceae > JACRAR01. Next base: position 2,459 of record JBAYJH010000043.1, on the reverse strand, counting down.
CGCTGTTTTTTCTCCACCTGCTGGACCACCGGGTCATGCGTCACGGTTTTCAGCCCGTCAGGGCGCGACATACTCCTTTTCGAGCAACTTGGCCTGGGCGGCCGCCAGCCGGGCGATAGGCACGCGCGGACCCGAGCAGGAAACGTAAGTCAGGCCGATCTGGTGACAGAAATGGATCGAACCTGGATGTCCGCCATGCTCCCCGCAAATTCCGACCTTGAGATCGGGGCGCGTCTGCCTGCCCAGATTCACCGCCAATTTCATCAACTCGCCAACGCCCTTGATGTCCAGCACCTCGAACGGGTTGTCGAGCAGGATGCCGGTCTCGATATAGTGCGGCAGGAACTTGTTTTCCGCGTCCTCCCGGCTGAACGACAGGGTTGCCTGGGTCAGATCATTGGTGCCAAAGGAGAAGAACTCGGCGGTTTCCGCCAGGCGGGCGGCGCGCACGCAAGCCCGCACCACTTCGATCATGCTGCCGAACTTGAAGTTGAGCTTGATCTCATACTTGGCCTCGACCTCCAAGCGAATTCTCTCGACATAACTGAAGATGCGCTTGAGTTCCTCCACCGTCGCCAACTGCGGCACCATGATCTCCGGCAGCACGGTCACGCCGGCCAGCGCGCATTCCGCCGCAGCTTCCAGGATGGCGCGAATCTGCATCGAGTAGATTTCCGGGTAGGTGATGCCCAGACGTACGCCGCGGTGTCCCAGCATCGGATTCACCTCGGACAGCGCCCGCACTTTCTTCAACACGATTTCCTTCTTGTGGATCACGTCCTCTTCCATATGCGAGCGCTTGAATTCATCGAGCCCGCCCATGAGTTTGGAGAGGCCGCCGGAATACTGCTGGTAGAGCTTGGGGTTCAGCAGCTTGAGGGTGTCCGGCAGCTCTTCCAGGCCGTTGATGGTGTCGCGCAAATGGTGCAGATGGGATATCTCCACCTCCAGTTGCGCCGCCGTCGGCAGGAACTCGTGCAGCGGCGGGTCGAGCAGACGTACCGTCACAGGCAATCCCGCCATCGCCTTGAAGATGCCCTTGAAGTCGTCGCGCTGAATCGGGAACAACCGGTCGAGGGCGTCCTGGCGCGCCGCCGGGGTTTCCGCCAGGATCATTTCCTGAACGATGGGCAAGCGATCGGTCGCATTGAACATACGCTCGGTGCGGCACAGGCCGATGCCCGTCGCGCCGTATTCGCGGGCGCGCGCGGCGTCCTTGGGGGTGTCGGCATTGGCATAGACCTTCAGGCGCGCCACCTCGTCGGCCCAGGACAGCAGCGTAGCCATGTACTGGGAAAACTGCGGCTCCACGGTCGGGACGGTGCCGGCAAAGACATTGCCGGTGCTGCCGTCGATGGTGATCACGTCCCCTTCATGCAGCGTCGCCGATCCGATCATGGCACGCTTGGCGGTAACGTCGATATGAATCTGCTCGCAACCGGACACGCAAGGCTTGCCCATGCCACGCGCCACCACCGCGGCATGCGAAGTCTTGCCGCCGCGCGAGGTTAGGATACCCTGCGCCTTGAAGAAGCCGTGGATGTCTTCCGGCTTGGTTTCCTCGCGCACGAGGATCACCTTCTCTCCGGCACCGCCGCGCGCCTCGGCGGTGTCCGCGTCGAACACGATCAGTCCCGAGGCCGCGCCAGGCGACGCCGCCAATCCCGAGGCGAGCGGCGTGCCATGGAAATCCAGCGCCAACTGCGGCACCAACAACTGCTCCAGCACGGCCGGCTGAATGCGCAACAGCGCCTGCTCCTTGCTGATCATCCCTTCGTGGAACATCTCGACCGAACTGCGCACCATGCCTTGGGCATTCATCTTGCCGTTGCGCGTCTGCAAGCAGTAGAGCACGCGGCGCTCGATGGTGAATTCGAAATCCTGCACCTCGTGGTAGTGCTTTTCGAGGCGGTCATGCAGTTCCAGCAGTTGCCGGTAGATTTCCGGCATTTCCGTGGCCATTTCGGCGATCGGCTTGGGGGTGCGGATGCCCGCGACCACGTCCTCGCCTTGGGCATTGGTAAGATATTCACCGTAAATCACGTTCTCGCCGGTGCCTGGATTGCGGTTGAAACCCACACCAGTGCCCGAGTCGTTGCCCATATTGCCGAACACCATGGTGCACACGTTCACTGCCGTGCCATTGGCCATGCTCTTGGTGATCTTGAATTCGCGCCGGTAATCGACCGCGCGCTTGCCTGACCAGGAACGAAATACCGCCCCGGTGGCAATCTCCAGTTGCTGGTAGACGTCCTGCGGAAACGGCAGGCCGGTGTGTTTCTTGACGACCTCGATAAACTCGGCAGAGAGCTTCTTCAAATCTGCGGCGGACAGGTCAACGTCCTGTTTGGCGCCGACGGCAGCCTTTATCGCGCTCATCTTCTCGTCGAAGACTTCGTCCGGGATACCCAAGGCGATCTTGCCAAACAACTGGATGAAGCGACGATAGGCATCGTAGG
>JBAYJH010000042.1:0-24304 GCA_041665185.1 Sterolibacterium sp. | reverse complement strand
GTGCCGTCGACGGCGTCGACGTAGCGGCGAGTCGCGGTGGCTGTGCCGGACAACAGCTGGAGAAAGTTCAACGCGGTGCGCTCGGCGCTGAGCAGGGCGCGCGTGTCGGCGTCGACTTCGCACAGCGTCTGGCCGGCATTGATGGGTTGACCATCCTCCGCATACCAGGCGATGCGGGCGCCGGCATCGAGTCGGTGGAAGCAGGCGTCGAACCAGGCCGAGCCGCACAGGATGGCATCCTCCCGGCTGACCACCAGGCCGCGGCTGACATGGCCGGCCGGCGTCAGCAGGGCGGTCAGGTCGCCGCCGCCGATATCCTCGGCCAGTGCCGCCAACACATTGCGCTCGACTTCAACGGCCAACTGTAACGGTAAGTCCATGATCGCTCGGATTGAAAATGACGTTGTGATTTTAGCACCGAAGCCGGGGGCGGATCGTCCCTCTTCAAACCGGCACGGCCGCGATGGGCCTGGCCAGCGGTGGTGGCGACGCCTGGCAAAACGCGGCATGCTAAAATTCCCTCGTCGATTGCCCGGCTGATCAACCCTCCCCCGAACATGATACGAACCCGCTTCGCCCCCAGCCCGACTGGCTATCTCCACATCGGCGGCGCCCGTACCGCGCTCTTCGCCTGGGCCTATGCCCGTCGCCACCAGGGAAGCTTCATCCTGCGCATCGAGGATACCGATGTCGCCCGCTCGACGCCGGAAGCGGTGCAGGCGATCCTCGACGGCATGCAGTGGCTGGGCCTGAACCCCGATGAAGGCCCGTTCTACCAGATGGGCAGAATGGATCGCTACAAGGAGGTGATAGCGCAGATGCTTGCCGCGGGCAGCGCCTACCATTGCTACACTTCGCGCGAAGCGCTGGACGCGATGCGGGCCGAACAGGAGGCCAACAAGCAGAAGCCGCGCTACGACGGCTTCTGGCGGCCCGAGCCGGGCAAGACGCTGCCTCCGCCGCCTGCCGACGTGCAACCGGTGGTGCGTTTCCGCAACCCGGTTGCCGGCGTCGTGGCCTGGGACGACATGGTGAAGGGGCGCATCGCCATCGCCAACGCCGAACTCGACGACTTCATCATCGCCCGCGACGACGGCACGCCGACTTACAACTTCTGTGTGGTGGTCGACGACTGGGACATGCGCATCAGCCACGTCATCCGCGGCGACGACCATGTCAACAACACCCCGCGCCAGATCAACGTCCTGCGGGCATTGGGGGCGACAGTGCCGGAATACGGGCATCTGCCGATGATCCTCGGCGACGACGGCCAGAAACTCTCCAAGCGCCACGGCGCGGTGAGCGTGATGCAATATGACGAGGACGGTTATCTTCCCGAAGCGGTGCTCAACTACCTGGCGCGCCTGGGCTGGTCACACGGGGACGAGGAAGTGTTCTCGATGGAACAGTTCTGCGCCTGGTTCGAGTTCGATCACATCTCGTCTTCGGCGGCGCAGTTCAACACCGAAAAACTCAACTGGTTGAACGCGCACTACCTGAAGCTGGCGGACAACGCCCGGCTGGCCGCGGAAGTCAAGCGCCGCCTGACGCGCCAACAGGTCGCCGGCGCCGATTGGTCCGTATTGGAGCGCGTCATTCCGCTCTACAAGGAGCGTGTCGGCAACCTCAATGAACTCGCCGATGCGCTGCATCCGTTCTGCGTGACTGTGCATCCGCCGGCCGATCTGTTGGCGCAGCATGTCACCGAGGCCGCTCGTGCCGCGCTTGCCACTTTATTCGGCAAGCTGACCGGCGTTGAGGACTGGCAGGCCGCGGCGCTCTCGCTGGCCGTCAAGGAAACGCTGACCAGCCACGGCCTGAAGATGCCCCAGGTCGCGACGCCCTTGCGCGTGGTTCTGCTCGGCCAGGCGCAATCGCCGTCCATCGATGCGGTGCTCGAAGCGCTGGGTCGCGAACGGGTGCTGGAGCGAATTGAGAAGGTGCTAAAGCCGGCGCAGCCGACGTAACAGGAAGCGTCCCGGATCGACGGCGTCGACCAGATCGCCCTCCAACGGCAAAGGCTCTCCTTCAATCTGGGCGGCAAGTAGTTCCGCCGCCAGCGTTGCCCATACCATGCCGCGTGAGCCGAGCCCGAGCAGACCGTACAGGCCAGGCTGGCGCGGGATACCGGCCAGTCGGGTGGCGGCCGGGACGGCGGCCAGGGCCATGTCCGCCGCTGCCAGAGCGCCGACGATAGGCATCCGGTCGCGCGTTACCGAGCGAAAACCGACGCGCCCGGCCAGCGTCTCCACAGAAATCTCTTTGGTATAGCCGGGCAGCATGGCGCTCAGCCGCGCCAGATTTTCATATTGGTCGCCGAGTCGAATTTCACCGGCATCGTCGTCGATGCCGAAACTGGCGCCGATGCAACGGATGCTATCTACCGGCGGCGTCACGTAGCCATCGCGGCAGATCACGATGCGGGGAAGCGAGTCCGTGGCGGCCGGCAAATGAGTGACCTGGCCGCGAGCGCAGCGCATGGGCAGTTGCGCCTCGCCAGTGCCTCCGGCGAGCCTGCGTCCGTCGCCGGCATTGGCGAGAATCAACAGCGGGGCGGCGGCAATGAGTTCGCCATGTTCAGCGAGCGCCTGCCAGGTTTCGCCTTGATGTTCGATGCGGGCCACCGACCGATGCGGGATGAGTTGGATATGACCTGCATGGCGCCGTAGATTGGCCTGGCACAGACTGGGCGGCTGCACCCAGCCGCCGCCGGGGAACCACCAGCCGCCTACAGTCACCGGCCAGCCGGCCACGGCTGCCGCTTCCTCGCGTTCGACGAAGCGCAGGTAATCGTCCGAAGCAGGCTGCTCGGCGGCGATGCGCCGCTGAATCAGTTCATGGCCTGGATCGCGCGCCAGGTACAGCACGCCGCAGTCGCCCCAGCGCAGCGGCAGGCCGGCGGCGTCCAGAGATTGAAGATGACGCCGGGCATGCAGAAAGGCGGCGCGGCTGAGGCGCGCCAGCGGATTGTCGTCGAGGCTGGGTTGCGGTCGCAGCACTCCGGCATGGTTTCCCGATGCACCTTGTGCCGGTGCCGCTGCTGCTTCGACGAGCTGGACTTGCCAGCCGCGCGCGGCGAGGCGTTCGGCGATCGAACAACCTGCCAGTCCGGCACCGATGACGACGGCCGAACGTTCGAGGACCTCTGTCGGAGACTCGCGCCGGACCCGAAAGACGCCCCGTGTCATCTGGCGTTTGCCGGCGTAGCCGGGTGTCTTTTCGATGGCGAAGCCGGCGGCGGAGAGCGCCTCGCGCACCGCGCCGGCCACGGTCCAGGTGGCCAGCGTTGAGCCGGTGACAGCCAGGCGAGCCAGGCTGGAACAGATACGCGGCGACCAAAGCTCGGGATTCTTGTCGGGAGCGAAGCCGTCGAGATAGAAGGCGTCGGCGCGGGCGCGCAGCCTGGGCAGCAAGGTCTCGGCGGCGCCGAGAAACAGCGTCAGGATCACGCGCTCGTCGTCGAAATACAGCCGCTGGGCGCCCGACAGCAAGCTCGGCCATTGCCGGCGCAGGGCGGCGGAGCACTCCGCCAGTTCCGGCCAGCGGGCGTGGAGCACGGCGAGATCGGTGGCAGTAAAAGGATGTTTCTCGAAGGAAACGAAATGAAGGCGCCCGCAGCGCTCCGGGTCGTCGCGCCAGGCCTGCCAGGTCGCCAGGAAGTTGAGACCGATGCCGAAGCCGGTCTCGACGATGACGAAGCGTTGACGTTTTCGCCAGCGCGCGTTTTCGCCCAGGAGCCCGTTGCCGCCGAGGAACACATGGCGCGCCTGGCCGAGGCCGCCGGCGGCGGCGTGGTAGATGTCGTCGTAGGTTGCGGAGTAGGGTGTGCCGTCTGTGGTGTAGGCGAGCGACGCCGGTTGCAAATTGCTCACTACCGGGATTGCTGTGCCTTACGTTCAGCGGTGTAGTGCCACCAGGGCAGGGCCGGCGCACCCTCGACGAAGCGCACGGTGGCGATGAAGACGTCCAGCAGGCACGGATCGTGGCGCTGAGCGGTGATCCGGCACAGCGTGTCGTACATCTCCCGGGGGTCGCGGCCCTTGAGTTGTTCGGGCTGGGTGATGCCGAGCAAATGCAAGTCCGCGGCGGTTGCCGGGCCGATGTTTGGTAGCGCCTCCAGCGGCGATTTTGTCCGGCGGCGCGGCATTATTCCGCCCGCATCTGCGGGAACAGGATCACGTCGCGGATATTGGCGCTGTCGGTCAGCAGCATCACCAGCCGGTCGATGCCGATGCCGCAGCCGCCGGTGGGCGGCAGGCCGTATTCGAGGGCACGGATGAAGTCGGCGTCGTAATACATGGCTTCCTCGTCGCCGGCCTCCTTGGCCTGGGCCTGCTGCTGGAAGCGCGCCGCCTGATCCTCCGCGTCGTTCAGCTCGGAGAAGCCGTTGGCGATCTCGCGGCCGACGATGAACAGCTCGAAGCGCTCGGTGATCTCCGGATTGGCGTCGTTCCTCCGCGCCAGCGGCGAGACTTCGGCCGGGTAGTCGATGATGAAGGTCGGCTCCCACAATTCCGCTTCGGCGCAGGCTTCGAACAGTTGCAATTGCAGCGAACCGAGGCCGCCGGGTTTCACCAGTTCGCCGAAATCGCGGATCTTCTGCTTCAGCCAGGCGGCATCGGCAAGCTGCGTATCGCTGAAGCCCGGATGATATTTGCGGATCGCCTGCGTGATGGTCAGGCGCGCGAAGGGCTGGGACAGATCAAGGGTGCGGCCCTGGTACTCGAACACCTCGGTGCCCAGCGCGGCGCGCGCCGAGTGGCGCAGCAGGCCCTCGGTGAAGTCCATCAACATGCGGTAGTCTGCATAGGCCTCGTAGAACTCCATCATGGTGAATTCGGGGTTGTGGCGCGGCGAGATGCCTTCGTTGCGGAAATTGCGGTTGACCTCGAAGACCTTCTCGAAGCCGCCGACCACCAGACGCTTCAGATATAGTTCCGGGGCGATGCGCAGGAACAATTCCATGTCGAGGGCATTGTGATGGGTCTTGAAGGGTTTGGCGGCGGCGCCGCCGGGGATGGGGTGCATCATCGGCGTCTCGACTTCGAGGAAGCCGTGATGGATCATGTAGTCGCGGATCGATTGGATCATCCGGCTGCGCGCGACGAAGGTGAAGCGCGACTGCTCGTTGGTGATTAGGTCGAGGTAGCGGGCGCGGTACTTCTGCTCCTGGTCGGTGAGGCCGTGAAACTTTTCCGGCAGCGGCCGCAGCGATTTGGTGAGCAGGCGAATCTCGTTGGCCTGTACCGTCAGCTCGTTGGTCTTGGTGCGGAACAGCGTGCCGATCACGCCGATGATGTCGCCGTGGTCGAACTTCTTGAATTCGGCGTGCGCCGCGTCGCCGGTCTTGTCGTTGCTGACGAAGATCTGGATGCGGCCGGAGAGATCCTGGATGGTCGCAAAACTCGCTTTTCCCATGACGCGTTTGAGCATGATGCGACCGGCGATCCTGACTTCGACCGGGGTCGCGTCGAGGTCCTCGCGCGACTTGGCGCCGTAGATTTCATCCAGCTTGGCGGCGGTGTTCTCGCGGCGGAAGTCGTTGGGGAAGGACTTGCCGCCGACCCGCCAATCGGCAAGCTTGGCGCGGCGTTCGGCGATGATGTGGTTTTCGTCGGGAGTACTGGGGGTGGTTTCGCTCATGATGAGGCTTTCAGGAAAAATCGTGGACGGTGAAGCCGAGGGCGCGTGCGGCCTCGGCCTGAGTCTTGTCGGAAGTGGCGAATTCCTCGACCGCCAGATGGCGTGCCACGGCGAGGTGGATGGCGTCGAGCGCGCGCAATGGCAAGGTGGGCAGAACATCGACCAGGTCGCGGGCATTGGCAAAATCCGATAAATCGCCCGGGTGGATGCGCCACGCACCGCTACGGACGTGGCCGTCGAATTCCGACAGCGCCTGACGCTCCAGCGGTTCGTCGATTTGCCCGGCGCGTCGGCGCCGCGCCAGCAAGCAGCGGAACTCCACCAGCGTCAGTGCCGCGGTGGCGGTGCCGCCCTGTTGCTCAACCCACTCCAGCACCTCCAGCGAACGGCGCTCGCGGATATAGCACTTGGCCAGGGTGCTGGTGTCGATATAAGCGCTCAACAGCGGTCCTCGCGGTCTTCGGCGAGCAGAACCTCGCTGGGTATCTTCTGCATCGGCTGGCTGGCCAGGAACGCGGCCAGCGAACGCAGGCGCGGGCGCGGCTGGGCCGGCAGGATGCGGGCGACCGGCTCGCCGTGGCGAACCACCAGCACTTCGTCGTCCTCGGCGAACATCTGCTCGGGATGGGAAAGTCCTTCGCGGGCTTCGCGGATAGTCAGGGTCTTCATGGCGGGCGCCTCGATGTGTCACGTGAGTGCTTATTGTGTCACATCTTCCGGCGAGCGGCAATATCCGCGGATTTTTCTGTCTTGGAGCGATGGCTCTTTGTATAATCGCCGCCTTTCCAAACCTTCGCACCAATTATTGTTGCGTCATCCTTCCGTGAGCCTGGAATCAGAAATTCAGCGTCGCCGCACATTCGCCATCATCTCCCACCCCGATGCCGGCAAAACCACCTTGACAGAAAAGCTGCTGTGGTATGGCGGCGCCATCCAGATGGCCGGCGCGGTACGGGCGCGCAAGACTGGGCGGCATGCTACATCCGACTGGATGGAACTGGAAAGGCAGCGCGGGATATCCATCACCTCCTCGGTGATGCAGTTTCCCTACCGGGAATGCATGATCAACCTGCTCGACACGCCCGGTCACGAGGATTTCTCCGAGGACACCTATCGCACATTGACGGCCGTCGATTCGGCGGTGATGGTGCTGGATTCGGTGAAAGGCGTCGAGGCCCAGACCATCAAGCTGATCAACGTTTGCCGGCTGCGCGACACGCCCATCATCAGCTTCATCAACAAACTCGACCGCGACGGCCGGCCGCCGATCGAACTGCTCGACGAGATCGAGTCGGTGCTGAATATTCAATGCGCGCCGATCACCTGGCCTATCGGCATGGGCTCGCGCTTTCGCGGCGTGTACCATCTCTACGACGACAGCGTTTCCTTCTTCGACCCGAAGGCGGAAAAGGGCACGGCGGAAGTCATAAAGGGTCTGGACAATCCGCGCCTCGACGAACTCATCTTTGATCAGGCGGCGGAACTGCGCGTCGACATCGAGCTGGTGCGCGGCGCTTCCCACACCTTCGACGCGGAGGCGTATCGGGCCGGCCGGCAGGCGCCGGTGTTCTTCGGCTCGGCGGCCAATAACTTCGGCGTGCAGTCGCTGCTCGATGCGGTGGTCGAGTTGTCCCCCGGGCCGTTGCCGCGCCCGGCAGAGACGCGCACGGTCGATCCTTACGAAGACAAGTTTAGCGGCTTCGTGTTCAAGATCCAGGCCAATATGGACCCCAAGCACCGCGACCGCATCGCTTTCCTGCGCGTCTGTTCCGGGCGCTTCGAGCGCGGCATGAAGATCAAGCAGGTGGCCGGCGGCAAGTCCATCGCGGTGAACAACGCCATCACCTTCATGGCGCGCGACCGCAACACCACCGACGAGGCATACGCCGGCGACATCATCGGGATACCCAACCACGGCACGGTGCGCCTCGGCGAAACCTTCAGCGAAGGCGAAGACCTGCGCTTCACCGGCATCCCTGCCTTTGCCCCGGAGTTCTTCCAGCGCGCGGTACTGAGGAATCCGCTGAAGTTGAAGCAGTTGCAGAAAGGTTTGCAGCAATTGGCCGAGGAGGGCGCCACCCAGTTGTTCCGGCCGGTCGTCTCCAACGACATGATCCTCGGCGCGGTGGGGACGTTGCAGTTCGACGTGGTGGCGCATCGGCTGGAGCACGAGTACGGCGTCGACGCCGTGTTCGAGCCCTATCCGGTGGCCACCGCGCGCTGGCTGCGCGGCAGCGACGAGGCGCTGAAGATTCTCACCGAGAAATATCCGAACAATGTTGCCCTGGATGGCGCGGGGGATTTTGTCTATCTCGCACCCAATCAGGTCAACCTGAAATTGACGCAGGAACGCTTCCCCGAAGTCCGCTTCCTGGAAACCCGCGAAGTGCATTGAGCGCCGTGATCCACAGCCTGTGTTGACTACTCGCGTTCGGGATCCAGGCCCAGGATAAATTCCTCGCAGGGCATGCAAGTAATGCCGTCTATCGCCAGGCGCTCCCTGCCCATGTACAGCAGACACACGTTGGCTTCCGGGTAGTCCTCGCGAAATGAGCGCAGCGCACGCACATCCTTGCTGGAGACCCGAGCGGCGTGCTTGACCTCGATGGCCCAGAACACATCCTTGCCATAGACAACGAAGTCCACCTCGTTGCCCGACTTGGTGCGCCAGTAATACAGCTTTGCCTCGACGGCGCGGTAGTCGATCCAGGCGCGCAGGTGTTGTGCGACCAATCCCTCCAGCGCCATGCCGGCGATTTCCTCGGAGCGATCCAATGGGCCGCTGGGGCGCAGGGAGCGATAGACGCCGGCGTCGAAGAAATAGAACTTTTCATGGCTCACCAGGATGCGCTTGGCGCGCTTGCTGAACACCGGCACGCGAAACGACAGCAGCAGGTCTTCGAGTATGCCGAGATAGCCTTCGACCGTCTTGCGCCCTACCTGGCAATCGCGCGCGACTTGCGCCAGGTTGAGCAAGGCGCCCTGCGAGAAGCTGATCGATTCGAGAAAGCGAGCAAAGGCGCCGATGTCCCGTACCAAGGCCTCGGCCTGAACTTCTTCGCGCAGGTAGAGCGAAGCATAGGCGCGCAATGTCGCCGCCGGATCGGCGCTGCCCCAGACCAAAGGCACCAGGCCGATTTCCAGCGCCCGTCGTAAGTCGAAGGAGGAACCCATCTCCGCCGCCATGAAGGGATGCATGTGCACCTCCGTCAAACGCCCCGCCAGTAGGTTAGCTGCGCCCCGCCGCAGCTTGCGCGCGCTGGAGCCGGTCAGCACGAAGCGCAGCCGCTTGTCGGATTCCGCCAAGGCATGCACCACATCCAGCAAGGCGGGAGCCTTCTGAATTTCGTCGATCACGATGTCGGTGATCTCCGGCCGACCCGCGATCAACTCGCGCAGGCGCTCCGGCCGCGCCAGATATTGGCGTTGCATTTCCGGATCGAGCAGATCGACCCAGATCGCCCCTGTCCGCGCCGACCGCAACCAAGTCGATTTGCCCGTTCCGCGTGGCCCGAAGAGGAAAAAACTGGTGTTCGGACTACGCAACAATCGTCCTAAAGGCGCCATATTTGCTTCGTATTCGGAGTTACTGGTGCCATTATTCTAGCCTAGAAAAGGGGCCGGTCGTACATTTCCAGCCACGGGGCGGCCAAGGCACCTCAAGCTGACGCAGGATCGTTTCCCCGAAGTTCGATTTCTGGATACCCGCGAAGTGCATTGATGGCCGGTTCGCGTCGGTCATGTGGGCGCACACCAGCGCGAGCTCAGACTCCCGTGGCTTCGGCCATCAACGCGCGCCAGCGCAGGTAACGCCGGCGGATGTCCGCATCCCCGGTGGGTGTGAACAATTGTTCCATTGCGGCATCGTCGTTCCATAGGGTCGGCCGTCCCGCGGCGAGATAGCCGATGCCGCGGGCCGTGGCTTCGGGATCGTCGCGCCGCAGCACCGGCAGTCCGCTCACGGCAGCGAGCGCGCGGCACAGGCCGTCGAAGCGCGACACCCCGCCGCTGACGCGGATGCGCGCGGCGGGCGGCAGATGTTTCGCCATCTCGTCGATGTTCGCCTGTAGCAGGAAGGCGATACTTTCGATAACGGCAACGGCCTTCTGCCTGGGTTCGCCGCTGCCGACGAAGCGCGAGGTGAAATCGGGAATCCAGAACGGGCCGCCGAGGCCGGCGATGCCATTGAGGAACAGCGGCGGTTCGCAGGGTGTCTCCAGCCATTGCGGCAGCAGCGATACCACGCCCTCGATTCCTAACTCGGCGCGCAGCCATTCGATTGCTGTGCCGGCGCCGTTCACGTTGCCTTCCACCGTGTATACCGTGGTCTCGCCGTCGTCGAGGATGATGCCGCTGAGCTGTCGCGGAACGGTGCCGGGGTCGCGCGTGAGCGCGCGCTGCACGAAGGCGCTGGTGCCGATGTTGATGTAGGCGGTATCCTCCTCCGGCCAACCGAAGGCGAACACTGCCGCCGACTGGTCGCCGTTTACCGCTTTCAGGGGGATCGCCGTGTCGCCCGCACGCAGCATGCCGTAGGGGTGGCAGGTGGGGACGCTTGTGGGTGTGAATCCCATCGGCAGACCGAACAGGGCGAACAGTTCCGGGTCCCAGTCGCGCGTGGCGAGGTTCCATAGCTGGGTGCGCGCTGCGCACTGCGGATCGGCTACCAAGGGGTGTTCATCGAGCAGACGGAAGGTCAGAAAGCTCGCCTGCGGACCCCAGCAGAGTGTGCCCGCCTCACGCGCCTGACGTACCGCCGGCAGATGGTCGAGCGCCCAGCGCAGCTTGCTGGCACCGTAATGCGCCGAAAGGAACAAGCCTGTCTTGCGATGCACCTCGTCGCCGCGGTCCTCGAACTGATGCAACCACAGGTGCGCGCGCCGGTCCTGCCAACTGAATACCGGCGACAGCGGCCGGCCGTCGCGCCGGTCCCAGCAGACGCAACTGGCGCGCTGGCTGGCAAGACCAGCCGCGACGACATCGCGCCGGCGTTCGCCGATCCCAGCCAGGGCTTGCGTCACCGCGGTGAAAATCGAGGCGACCATCTCGTCGCCATCCTGCTCCGCCCAGTCGGGTTGGGGGCGCATCAGGCCGATGTTCTGCGCGCCGCTCGCCAGCACGCGTCCGCGGCGATCAAGCAGGACGGCGCGACTGGCGTGGGTGCCCTGGTCGATGGCGAGGTAAAGGGGATCTGGTTTCACGCTGAGGTCAGAAGCATCCGCTGCAACGCAAGACGCAGGCATGAGAGAGCAGTTTGCATCGTCACCGACGAATAATACCTGAACGATAGCGAAGGGCAATTGCCGGCAAAGCCAATTCAGACGGCCTTCTTGACGAGGATCAAGTCAACGGTCCGGCATTTCGCTAACCTGTTGATCATTGAACGTGTCATCTTAGGCTACCCTGAATGGAAACTGCCGCCGCTCCTGCCCTGTGGGATTCAAGCTTCAAACTTGACGATCCGGTTGTCGATTTCGAACACCAGATGATATTTTCCCTGATCGAAAACTGTGTCCGCGTTTCACGCAACGGCGGCACCAAGGATCAGCTAATTGAAATCCTGAGTATCACCAAGTCGTATCTGGCCTATCACTTTGCCAGCGAAGAGAGCATGATGGCTGGTACTGGGGACGGACGTTTTGACAATCATCGGGCGCAGCACGCCCACCTGCTCGCCGCGCTGACCGACGAGATCGCCGGGCTGAGAGACGATGTGCCGTCGGTTACCGCACAAAACATCGCTTTCACGCTATCCGATTGGTACGCCGTGCATCTACAGCGCGAAGACACGCAACTTATAAACTGAGTTCAGGCATTGCGCACGTCGTCCACCGGCGTGGCGCCGAAGTCGGCACGCTCCAGGTAGCGCAACAGGCTTTCTGCGGCGGCTTGCGGGGTGGGCAACTGCCCCGACTCCTTGAGCGCAACGAAGCGGGGCAGTTCGGCGAACTCGTCGGCAGTCGCGCGGCGGACAGACGCTTGCATGGCAGTGTCGATCACGCCCGGGGCCAGCGCCACGACTTTGGCGCCGTTGGCGTGCCGCTGCTGTTCGAGGGAGAGACAGCGGGTGAACTGGTCGAGAGCGGCCTTGGTGGCGCAATAGACGCTCCATCCCGCATACGCCTTGTGGGCGGCTCCGCTGGAGATATTGAGGATCTTGCGTTCGGCCGGCCATGCTGCCGTCAGCCTTAGAAATGCCGCCGTCAGTGCCATCGGCGCGGTGAGGTTGACCGCCACGCTGGCGGCGATTTCCGTCGGCAGGAGTCTTTCCACCGTGTGTATCGGCTCGACCACGCCGGCGTTGTTGATAAGGCTCACGGCGCGGAACCGGGCCGGATCGAGTTTGTTCATGGTGGCTTCCAGGGCCGCAACCGCCGCCGCCGCGTCGCCGATATCGATCGCCAGCGCGTCGACCGCACAGCCTCGAGTCCTGGCGTGCTTGCGCAAGCTGGCGAGTGGCGCTTGGCTTCGCGCCATGCAGATCAAGCGGTGCCCCGGAGCCATCAAGGCTTCGGCCAGTGCGGCGCCCAGGCCGCGCGAGGCGCCGGTGATGACGTAGAGTCTCAATAGACCCCCATCGAGTTGAGGAACGCGCCGTACTTGTAATCCTCTTCCAGGATGTGGCGGATCAGCCAGTCCTCGAAGAAGCGCTGGAAGCTACCCTGGTCGGGGACTTCACCGGCGACCACCTGGTCCCGGTATTCGGTCACCTCGCCGAGCAGTTCGAGGTGTTTGCGGCGATGATCCTCGAAGCCCGGATAGGCATAGGAGATCATCAATTTTTCCTCGGCGTCGAAATGATATCTCGCATAGTCCACCAAGGCATCGAACAGGATTGACAATGCCTTCCGATTGCCATACCTGGGCAGGTTCTCGACGATGGCGTTGGCGATTTCAATCAATTTCATGTGATGTTCATCCATACGCGCCACATGTATCGAGATCGCCTCGCTCCACACTACTTTGCCAGCCAGGTGGTCATCGTGGATCATGCGAACCGAGCGTTGCCGGTGATTTTCCAGCAGTTTCCAGCGCAGAATCGGTACATCCGCAATCAGTTCCCCCGGTATTTGTATCACCACGGTTTCTTCGAGGGCACGCAGGCTAAACAGGCAGGGAACCTTGAAGATCGTCCCCTCCTCGCCAAAAACATCGCGCGCCCTCAGGACATCCAGCACGCGCTCTCCGATCGTGCGTTCGACGGATCCGGAGCGAATGATGTTCAGGACTTGCAGATCGTGGTCTTCGATAACGATTCCCGCCGGATAGCGACGCTCCGAGGCACCATCGACGATGCGCCCGAGTACAGCCACCGGCAGTCCATCGCCGAACAGATTGGTGGTATCGAGAAATTTGGACAGGGCGGAGGCGTGGCGGCGATGGTCCAGCAACTTGTTGCGGCGAACGACTTCCGCATACAGGGACGGCGGCAGACGCAATGCCCACAGGAAGGAGGAGGCGCGATAGGTGTGGGTGGCCGGGCGCTGGTCAAGAATTGCCTGATCGCCGATCATGGCGCCCGCCGGCAAGTGGCCGAACAGGTCGTCGCGGGTGCGTATTCTCTCGACCCGTCCGCTCAGCAGCAGCAGCACCTCCTGCGGGGTTTCGCCTTCCTTCAGGATAATCGCTCCCGGGTTGATCTCGGTGATGGGGTGATTGACCAGCATCCTCAATTGGTGGAGCGGCACGCCGGGCAGATGTGCCTCAAGATAGCTGAAGGCGTGCCGGCGCAATCCCTCGGACAGCCCTGCCACCAATACATCCGTGGTGCCGAAGGCGGCGCTGGAGCCGATTTCCTTCTCCACCGCGGTGAGTTCACTGGCGCGGTGAGCCAGCAGGATGCGCTTTGAAGCATCGGCACGGAAATCCTCGGCATTGCCATGGATCATGCCGCCGCCGATGTCGATCTTCTTCACGTCGACCGGCACCATATAAGCCGAACGCACGCGCTCATAGGCCTGGCGATCGAGGCCGGGCCTATCTGCCCGATCGGTGACCATGCCCTGGAGCACGCTCATCGACACGATGTCGGCGAAGTGGCCGTAACTCCGATAACCTTCGCCGCACAGCGTGCGGAAGACAAACAGGTTGGTTTCGACCGGATGCGGCGAAAAGATCGGCATCACCTCCAGTCCTTCGATATCCGTCCAGGTGTCCATCGCCAGGTCGTGGATGTTGAAGAAGTCGGCGAAACGCTCTTCCTCCATGCCCAGCAGGGCGGTCAGCTTCTTCGCCACCGAGATCCTCACCAGGGCAGTGGCGTAGTAGTTGATGCGGCGCCCAGCGCGCATCAGTACGGTCAGTCCGGCAAAATGGTCGTCGTGTCCATGGGTGTGAAAAATCCCGTCGATCTGCTCGATGCCGATCCCCAGAGCCGCCATGATGTGGGACAACTGCGGTCCGGCGTCGATCAGGTAGATGCGCCCCTGATAGGTGACGATGCTGGACATGGCCGGGCGATTGACATCCCAGCCGTCGCCTTCGCCGGAGTGGATGACGGAGAAATACTCCTGGACGAAACGGCGATAGCCCAGGGGATAGGGGCATTCGTAGGTTTCGCCGGGTTTGAGGTTGAGATCGACGATCGCCGTGTCGCCGCCATGGGTGAACTCGAAGATGTTGGGCTGTAGCCTGCGCAGCCGCACTCCGTCGGCTATTTCGACGGAACCGTCGCCGATGACGCGGGTTTCCAGGAAGTCGCGGGTCGGCTTGATCCGGCCAAAAGCGAACGCCAGCTTGAGCCGCATCATCTCGGTCGCCTGCTCGGCGGGTATGCCCGCTTCCATGATTTCTTCGCGCGACACCAGGCCGTAGTTCCCCCGGTAGATATAGCGCATCTGGGATTCAAGCTGGTCCGCCGAGCCGATCAACAAGGGTTTGCGTCCGGTGTTGTTGGGATGGCCCGGCACTATCAAGCCTTGCAGGTAGAGCATTTGCAGCACTGGAAACTCGGCGAGATTGGCGAATTCGCCGTTCTGCACCGGCAGATCCGAGAGCAGGATGGTATTGGGGCCGGTCTCGCAGGGTGTGCCCTTGATCTCCTGCTTGAGGATCAAGCCGCGCTTGATCAGGTGCTTCACCGCATCGGACGGACAACCGCACAATATCCGCAGGCCAGCTTCGGGCACCTCGATCCACTGGATGCCCTTGGCGACGTCGACTTTGTGGATAGCCATGGCGGTGGTTTCGATTTCAGGGAGTTGGAGTGCCGGCAAAGGACATTGGACACCATACTATTCCAAATAGCATAGACGCACAGCATGATATGCGCTAGGGTTCAAGTTATTATCCGGTCCGGTGGTGCGGCTTGCAACCAGGCTGAATTGGGCGGCATAGAGGCCGATACCGGAACATCGCCGACAAGCGCTGCCGATAGATACTGAGGAGCATCCATGCAGACCGAATTTGAGCCGTCCAGGGAGGAACTCCTGGCCGCCGTTTCCGAACTGATCCGGAGCAAGCTTCCCGCCGAGGACGCGCCCCTGGCCGAGGCGTTTGCGCATCGCTACTACGCCCAGGTCGCCTCGGAGGATTTGTCGGAGCGTAGCGCCGAGAACCTGTGTGGCGCCGCGCTGTGCCACTGGCGTTTTGCCGGCCGTTTCGTGCCCGCTGAACCGTTGATCCGTGTCTACAATCCCCGGCCCGCGGAGCAGGGCTGGCAATCCACCCACACGGTGATCGAAATCGTCAGCAAGGATATGCCCTTCCTGGTGGATTCCATCACCATGGAAGTGAACCGCCAGGGATTGACCCCGCACCTGATCATCCATCCGATCATGAAGGTGGTGCGCGACGCCGCCGGCCGCCTGTTGAGCCTCGGCGAAGATCGCGAGGACAGTCCCGGCAGCTACGAGTCGATCATCCATGTGGAGGTGGATCGACGCACCGGGGCGGACCAGCTGGAGGCGCTACGCCAGGGTCTGGCGCATGTCCTCGCCGACGTGCTGGCGGCCGTGCAGGACTGGCCACGAATGAAGCAGCGCTTGGCCGAGATCATCGTCGAAATCGAGTTCAACCCGCCTCCCCACAATCTCGACGACACCGCCGAAGATTGTGCCTTCCTGCGCTGGGTGGCCGCCGACAATTTCACTCTGCTCGGCTACCGCGAGTATCAACTCGAAGGCGAACAGGGTAGGGAAATGCTGCGTGTCGTTGCCGGCTCGGGGATCGGCATCCTGCGCGAAACGGGCAAGGAACAACCGGTGCCCTTCGCCGCCATGCTCCCCGAAGTGCAGGCAATTGCCAGGGAAAAGCGCTTGCTGGTGCTGACCAAGACCAATGCCCGGTCGACCGTGCATCGACGGGCCTATCTCGACTACGTCGGCATCAAGCGCTTCGACGCGGATGGCGAGGTCGTCGGCGAACGGCGTTTCATCGGCCTGTTCACTTCCACGGCCTATAACGCCAATCCCGTCGATATTCCGCTGCTGCGAAAGAAAGTGTCGAGCGTGCTCGAGCGCGCCGGCTTCCGGCCCAAGAGCAATGCCGACAAGAGCTTGCGTACCATACTCGAACAATATCCGCGCGACGAACTGCTGCAGGTGAATGTCGACGAGCTCTACCCCGTCGTGATGGGCATCCTGGGCCTGGGGGAGCGCCAGCGGACGCGCCTGTTCATCCGCCGCGATGCCTACTGCCGCTTCTTTTCCTGCCTGATCTACACGCCGCGGGAAAATTTCGATTCCGCTCTGCGCCAGCGCATGCAGGAAGTCCTGATGGAGGCGCTGAACGGCTTCAGCACCGAGTTCTTCGTGCAACTATCGGAGTCGGCACTGGCGCGCATTCTGATCGTGGTCCACGTGCACCCAGGCGACGTCCCGGCGTTCGACGTGCGCGAGCTGGAAAAGCGCCTGGCGCAGGTGGCGCGGCGCTGGGATAACGATCTGTACGAGGCCTTGCTGGCGCATTGCGGCGAGGAACGCGGCAATCTGCTGCACAACCGCTACAAGACGGCGTTTCCCGCCGGCTACCGGGAAGACTACGCGGCGCGCCTGGCGGTCGTCGACATCGACCTGATGGAGTCCATGGGCGAGGACGACAGCCTGGGCTTGCGGTTGTATCAACCGGTCGATGCGCGCACCGGCAATCTGCGCTTCAAGATACTGCGCAACAACGAGCCGGTGCCGCTGTCGCTTTCCCTACCGATGCTCGAGCACATGGGCGTCAAGGTGCTGGAGGAGCGGCCGTACGAAATAGTGCTGGAGAGCGGCCGGACCGTGTGGCTGCATGATTTCGGCCTGGATTATGCCGCCGCCGCCGATCTGGACCTGGCGAGCGTACACGAACTGTTCGAGGAAGCCTTCCTGCGGGTCTGGCGCGGCGAGGCGGAGAACGACGACTTCAACCGGCTGGTGCTGATGGCGAAAGCCGGCTGGCGCGAAGTGGCGCTGCTGCGCGCCTACGCCAAATACCTGAAACAGGCCGGTTTCACCTTCAGCCAGCTCTATATCGAGCAGACCCTGACCGGCCATTCGGACATCGCTTGCCGGCTCCTGGCGCTATTCATGACCAGTTTCGACCCCGCCGATACGCCGGGACGGGCCGAGCGCGCCGCGAAGATCGTGGCCGAAGTCGAATCTGCCCTGGAGTCCGTCGCCAACCTGGATGAGGATCGTATCCTGCGCCAGTTTCTGGCGGTGATCGCGGCGACCGTGCGCACCAACTATTTTCAGCAGGCCGACGGTGAACCCAAGCCTTATCTGTCCTTCAAGCTCGATTCCCGCCAGGTGCCGGGCCTGCCCGAACCGAAACCGCTGTTCGAAATCTTCGTCTATTCGCCGCGCGTCGAGGGCATCCACCTGCGCGGCGGCAAGGTGGCGCGCGGGGGCTTGCGCTGGTCGGACCGGATGGAGGATTTCCGCACCGAAGTTCTCGGCCTGATGAAGGCCCAGATGGTCAAGAACGTGGTGATCGTGCCGGTCGGCTCGAAGGGGGGCTTCGTCGTCAAGAACCCGCCACCAGCGGCGGACCGCGACTCCTACCTGAAGGAGGGCGTGGCTTGCTACCACATCTTTCTGCGCGGCTTGCTGGATATCACCGACAACCTGGTGGCGGGCGAAACCAAGGCGCCGGCGCGGGTGCTGCGCCGGGACGAGAACGACCCCTACCTGGTGGTCGCCGCGGACAAAGGCACCGCGAGCTTTTCCGACTATGCCAACGGGGTATCGAAGGAATACGGCTTCTGGCTGGGAGACGCCTTCGCTTCCGGCGGGTCGGTGGGCTACGACCACAAGAAGATGGCCATCACCGCGCGCGGGGTGTGGGAGTCGGTGCAGCGCCACTTCCGGGAGCTGGGGCTGAATACCCAGGAACAGGATTTCAGCGTGGTTGGGATCGGCGACATGTCGGGTGACGTTTTCGGCAATGGCATGCTGCTGTCGCAACACATCCGCCTGCTCGCGGCGGCGGATCACCGGCATATCTTCATCGATCCCGATCCCGATCCGGCCGTCAGTTTTGCCGAACGCCAGCGTCTCTTCAACCTGCCGCGCTCGTCCTGGGCGGACTACGATGCCAAGTTGATCTCGTCCGGTGGCGGCGTTTATCCGCGCAGCGCCAAGGCGATCAGGCTTTCGCCGCAGGCCCGCGCCAGCCTGGCGATCGACGCCGAAGCACTGACCCCGCAGGAACTGATCCGCGCGCTGCTGCTGGCGCCCGTGGATCTGGTCTACAACGGCGGCATCGGCACCTACGTCAAGGGCAGCCAGGAGAGCAATGCCGACGTGGGTGACAAGGCCAACGATGCGATCCGGGTGAACGGCGCGGAATTGCGCTGCCGCGCCGTTGCCGAAGGGGGGAATCTCGGCTGCACGCAGTTGGGCCGGATCGAATACGCCCTGAAAGGCGGACGCATCAACACCGATGCCATCGACAACTCGGCCGGCGTCGACTGCTCGGACCATGAAGTGAATATCAAGATCCTGCTCAATCTGGTCACGGAGGAGGGCTTGCTCAGCGAAGGGCAGCGCAACCAGTTGCTGGTCGAGATGACCGATGAAGTGGCGAAACTGGTGCTGCGCGACAACTATTTCCAGACCCAGATGCTGTCCGTTACCCATGCGCGGGGCTCCGCGCTGCTCGACGAACAGGCACGCTACATGCGCTTCCTGGCCAACAACGGGCGCCTCAACCGGCGCATCGAATATCTGCCTTTCGATGAGCAGCTTGCCGAGCGCAAAGCCGCCGGCATCGGCCTCGCCACGCCGGAACTGGCGGTGCTGCTGGCCTACAACAAGATGGAATTGTTCGATGCGCTGATGGCTTGCAACGTTCCCGAGGACCCCTATATCAGCACCGCCTTGCAACGCTATTTTCCCAAGCAGCTGAGGGAGCGTTATCCGGGGCATATCCTGCGCCATCCGCTGCGCCGCGAGATCATTGCCACCCATGTGGTCAACAGCATGGTGAACCGCGTCGGCCCGACCTTCGTCTACCGCCTACAGCAGGAGGCGGGCGCGGCGGTCGCCGACATCGTGCGCGCTTACATGGCCACCCGGGAAGTGTTCGGACAGGTTCCCTTGTGGCAGGCCATCGAAGCGCTGGATAACCGGGTGGCCGATGCCACCCAGACGGCGATGGTGCTGGAGTGCCTGCGCCTGACCGAGCGTGGAACCTTGTGGTTCCTGCGCCATCGGGAGCACCTGAGCGACCTGCCGGCAACCCTGGAACACTTTACCGCCAGCGTCGACCAGCTGGCGGACTCCATCCACTCGGTGGTGGGGAAAGACTATCGGACCAAGCTCGATGAAGTCATCCGGCATTACACCCAGTTGGGTGTGCCGGCGGGGCTGGCGGATCGGATCGCGGCGTTGGAAGAACTTTATTCGGCGCTGGATCTGGTCGAAATCGCCAGCGATCTGACCCGGCCGGTCGAATTGGTGGCGCAAGTGTATTTTGCCCTGGGCGGGCTTCTCGATCTGCACTGGTTCGGGCATCGGATCGAAGCCCTGAAAGCGGACACGCATTGGCAGGGGCTGGCCCGCACCGCGTTGCGCGACGACTTGTCGAATCTGGCGCGGGTACTCGCCGCCGGGGTGCTGCGCGATCGCCCCGAGTTGCCCGACAGCCGGCAACTGGTGGCCGCATGGCGGGAGCGGCGGGCTTTCCAGTTCGAACGCTACCAGCAACTGCTTGCCGAAATTCGCCTCGCCGAGTCGCCGGATATCGCCATGCTCTCCGTGGTTCTGCGGGAGCTGCGAAGCCTGGCTTAAGGGGGAGCTCACATCTGGCGGAAGCGCGAGGAGAAACCGCGGCTGACTTCGAGCTTCTCGTTTCTGCCCTTCAGCGAGACCTCGGCATGCTCGTCTTCGCGTCGGAACGAGGCGATGTAGCGCGTGTTGACGATGGTCGAGCGATGAATCTGCCAGAAGATTTCCGGGTCCAGCGCCACGGCGAACTCGCGTATCGGCTTGCGCACCAGGCTTTCCTCTTTTGCCGTGACGATCACGGTG
Source organism: Sterolibacterium sp. (assembly GCA_041665185.1). Taxonomy (GTDB): domain Bacteria; phylum Pseudomonadota; class Gammaproteobacteria; order Burkholderiales; family Rhodocyclaceae; genus JACRAR01. The sequence goes on along the minus strand of JBAYJH010000042.1, from coordinate 4,211 downwards.
TATTTGTCCTGGGCTTGCAGGTAGATCACTTCCTCCACCGGATAGAGGTATAGCTGCCCGCCCAGGCCTGCCTGTATCCAGCGTAGGTAGGGCGCGACGGGTTGTTGCGGAGCGATCCCCGAGAGTTGCGCCAGCATCGTTTCGATGCGCGCGATACCCTGCTCCGGCGTGTCGTCGGAACCGGCCGCGAGCCTTTGCTTGAGCCGGGCCACGGTCACCGCCAGGCGTGCCGGATCGACCGGTTTCAGCAGGTAATCGATGGCGCCCTGTTCGAAGGCCTCGATGGCATGCGCTTCGTAGGCGGTAACGAAGACGATGTGGCAACAGCCGGAGATGGCGCGCGCCACTTCCAGGCCGCTCTGGCCCGGCATGCGGATGTCGAGAAACGCCAGTTCGGGGCGCAAGTCGGCGACCATCGCCAGCGCTTCGTTGCCGTTGCGCGCTTCGCCGACCAGTTCCAGTTCGGGCCAGGCTTCGCGCAGCCGCGCGCGAAGTTGGTCGCGCATCAGCCGTTCGTCATCGGCCAGTATCGCTCGCGGCGGGTGGGACATAGGGGATCTCGATGGTGATGTGGGCGCCGGCTGGCGCATTGGGTGCCATGATCAAGGCTGCCGAGTTGCCGTAGAGTCGTTTCAGCCTATCGCGGATATTGGTCAGGCCGATGCCGTGGGGAGCGCTCTCGGCAATGCCCAGGCCGGTGTCGGCGACGGTGACCCGCAGCCGGCCGTCCTGTAGGCGGGCGGAGAGGGCGATGGCACCTCCCTCCGGCTTGGGCTCAAGGCCGTGTTTGATGGAGTTTTCAACCAGGGATTGCAGCATCATGGGAGGGAATGATAGACCACGCAGTGCTTCCGGGACATCGATGGAGATCTTCAGCCGATCCTCCATGCGGATCTGCATGATCGCCAGATAGCTCCGGCACAGGTCGACCTCGCGCCCCAGGGAGGTGTTCAACTCGCGCATATTCGGCAACGAACCGCGCAGGAAGGCGATCAGGTGTTGCAGCATGGCGGAGGCGCGCGGTGGATCGGTTTCGGTAAGATGTTCGACCGCCGCCAGCGTGTTGAACAGGAAATGCGGTTCGACCTGGGCCTGCAAGGTCTGCAATTGCGCCTCGGTGACCTGGCGGCGCAGCGATTCCATTTCCGCGCTGGATTCGGCCGACATCACGCGCTTGTCGGCGCGCAGACGCGAACGCGTGGCGATCCGCACCGCCAACAGGATGATCAACAGGAAGAATACGATCTGGCCCAGCGGCAGGCCACGATCCGGCTTGCGATACTCCCCGAAACGTTTGCGGTAATCCGCGGCAAGCTCGTCCGCCGATCTGTTGGGTTTCTTTGCGTTGGTCTGGTCTGGTGCGCTGGACGCGCTATCGACTTCCTTCTGGACCTCTTTCAAGATCTCCTGCTTGAGGGATTCTTCCTGCGCGGCGTGCGGAGGCAGTGGCAGTTCGGGCACGGCGGGAGCGGCCTCGGTGTCGCGAGGCAATGTTTCTTCCTTGTGGATGATGACCGCAACCGGTGGAGCGGGCTGCTTGCCTGGGCGCGAATCGAGAATGTTTGCAAGAAGGTTCGCGCCGATCAAGGCGAGCAGGCCCAGCAAAATGAACTGCCAGTTGGTGAGCTGGGCTACACCGTCCGCCAGACGGCGGGAAAAACCGACCAGTCCGGACCAGACTCTTTCGAGAAGTGATTTTTCCATTATGAGTATCGTCGATTACTTGGATTGGCTAAACACGCTTGCGGCTATGCCCGGCACCGCCTTCATGCAGCATCAGGAATTTTCCGCGCTGCGGCGCGTCGAGGTCACCGGGATGCGTGAGTCCCCCTGGTCCGAGCAGGCAATGCCCCTACTCTGCGCGCTTGCATAATAACCGGAAGCATTCCAACTTGCCCCGATCTGTGCGTAGTGCTCGGCCAACATCAGCGGGCCGCCCGCCGTGAGCAGGGTGGCCAGTGCCGCGACCACGCTGGCCGTCCATCGGGTCTGCCGGCTCATTGTCATCACTGTATTCATCTTGATCTCCTATCAGGCGGCGCCCGCGCGCCGTTGATGAGACTCTAGGAGAATTTTGCACTGGGTTCGAGGCGCTTGCGACGAAGCACGGAGAAAACGCCGCAAAGCGTCAAAAGTTGCGACGGAAATACCGGTTCAAGAGCGGTCTTAAACCCCTTGCTTCCCGGTGGTTTCGGCGAACGGATCGAGATCGCCGTCGGGCACCCTCTGCATATTGGAGATTTCGACGTTGGTGCGCAGATCCTTGATGCGGCTCCGGTCCGGCACATGGGAGCGGATCTGGTGGCTCACGCCGATGTCGGTCTTGCTGATGGCCCGATCGCGCCGCTCGGATCGTCGCAATATTCCGGCCTGGGTGGCCCATGCTCAGCCGGTTCGTGCGGGGATGCATTTATGCGCGGGGCACTACGGCTAAATCACCAGCATCTTCACGTCGGGGTAGCCCATCAGTTTCAAGATGAAATAGTTGGCGGCGGCCTCGCCGGGATCGTCGGCGTAGCAAATGATTTCGGCGTATCGCGGGAGCCCGGCCTTGACGAGGATGCTCCAGATGTCTTTCGCAGCCTTCGGCGTTCCGCCGGAATTCAGCAGTTCGGTGTATGGCAGATGAATGACATCGCCTTCAAGCCGCTTGACCGGCACCGCCTTGCCCGATGCGAGGTAGACTTTCGGATACGCTCCGTGAGTGTTGCCCGAACCCGTGGTCAGGATGCCGGCGCGAGCACTGGCCGCATAAACGGTTAGCGGGATGGCGAGATCCTGCGGCGATTTCCTCGGGCCGACCGTGGTGGCCTCCGTGACGAGCGGCAAGCCGCCGAATGCCCAGTCGTCGACCGTGTTCGTCAGCACCGCGACGCTCTTCTGCCCCAGCTTCTCCAGCGCGACGAAAGCCAGGGCCGAGTTTGGGTTCACCCCGCCTTCGGAGACAATCACCGCTTCATGGTCCGCATCGATGCCGGCTGCGCCCAACACTTCGGTCAGTTTCCCGGGTGTAGTGAGGTGGCGCTTGAAGACGTCCGCGGGAATGTTGACGGCATAGGGAACATGTCCGTGTTGATAGGATTCGGGCGGACGGACGTCGACAATGCTCATTTTTGTCACGCCGAAACCACGCAGCGTCGCGTTGCCCCATGAGGCGAGCCAGCCTTTTTCGCGCAGCAGGTTCGGCGCGTCGTAGGTCCAGTAAGGCAGGCTGCGGTCGTCGCGCAGCCACTCGAGTTGGGATCCCTTGTAGAGCTTGACCTTCGGGTAGTCCAACATGAACTTCATGGCGAAGAACGGCACGCTAGCGGCGATGCCGCCGCCGCAATGGGCGTGGATCTGCTGTTCGGGCTTGATGCCCAGGTAAGCCAGCATCCGCCGTATTTCTTTCGCGGACTTAAAAGTCTTGTCGGCATTGAAGAAGTCCGCACTCGGCGCCATGATGGCATTGGGCACGTGGCCGGCCCGGTCGAAGAACTTGAAGCCTCCAAAGTGGTTGTTGGCGTCAAGTGCCTCGACGAGGGTGTTGTTCGTCGGGTCGCCGGAGGCCGTCAGGAATTCCGGCAGCCGGACGCGAACCTCTTCCCTGAGCTTGGCGACGCGAAATGTTCCGGGCTTTCGAGCTGCGCTTGGCTCTTTCGTGACAGTGCCGCCCGCCGCCTGCCACTTGGTCAGGCCGCCGTCGAGGACGAACAGATCCTCGGCCGGGATTCCGTGATAGTAGAGGTCGAAAACCAGACTGGTCGCGAAGTAGGTGCCACCTTGATCGTAGATGACGACCTTGGTTCCGGCGCTGATACCCCAAGACCGAATGCGCCGTTCCATTTCAGCGCGCGGAATTTCGCGGCCGCCAAAGGTGAATACGTCGACGTTAACCGCCCCGGCGATGTGCTTGGCCGCAAATATCTGGCCAACCGACGCATCGAGCAGGACAACGTCGTCACGATTGAGGTTCTTTTCGAGCCAGTGAACGCTGACCAGATTGCCGTCGATGCCGTCGGCCGCCATCAGCGGCTGCACGACCAGCAAGCAGACCGCGGCCGCAATCAGGAGGCAGTGCCACGCTTGTCTGCTTATAATCACTGGCGAATCCATCTCGATCTCCTTTCAGGCGGCGCCCATGCGCACTTGATGGAACTCTAGGAGAATTCATCGCGAGTTTGGCCGGGCTTGCGACGAAGCGCGGAGAAAACGGCGCAAAGCGTCAATAC
>JBAYJH010000041.1:0-24383 GCA_041665185.1 Sterolibacterium sp. | reverse complement strand
GCCCTGGTGTTCCTCAAGGTCGGCATGCAGGTGCAATGGGATGCCAAACTCTCGGTGCAGGAGATGGTGAACGAAGGCGTGCGCCGCGCCTACGGCAACCCCGACAACCCCCTGCGCGCCTCGGTGCTGGCCGATCCTGCCGGGAAACGCAGCAATACCAAGGACAACACGCCCGCCGTGGTCCACTACGAGATCGTTCCCGGCGATCATGTCGAAGTCATCTGTGCGGCCAAGGGCGGCGGCTCGGAGGCCAAGGCCAAGTTCGCCATGCTCAACCCGTCCGACAACCTCGTCGACTGGATACTCAAGACTGTGCCCACCATGGGTGCCGGCTGGTGCCCGCCAGGCATCCTCGGCGTCGGCATCGGCGGCACGCCGGAAAAAGCCATGCTACTGGCGAAGGAATCCATCATGGCGCCGGTCAACATTCACCAGCTCAAGGCCAAGGCCGCGCGCGGCGATACCCTGGTTCGTAGCGAGGAACTGCGCCTGGAGCTTTATGAAAAGATCAATGCGCTGGGCATAGGCGCGCAAGGACTCGGCGGGCTGACCACGGTGCTCGACGTCAAGGTGCTCGACTACCCGACCCATGCTGCCAACCTGCCGGTCGCCCTGATTCCCAACTGCGCCGCGACGCGCCACATCCATTTCAAGCTGGACGGTTCCGGCCCCGCCAGGCTGCAAGCGCCGAGCCTGCAAGACTGGCCCAAGGTCACCTGGCAGCCCGACACCAAGACCTCGACACGCGTCGATCTCGATACCCTGACGCCCGCAGCGGTGGCCGCCTGGACGCCGGGGCAAACCCTGCTCCTCAACGGCAAGATGCTCACCGGCCGGGACGCCGCGCACAAGCGCATCCAGGACATGTTGGCAAAGGGCGAGAAGCTGCCGGTAGACTTCACTAACCGTGTCATCTACTACGTCGGTCCGGTCGATCCGGTACGCGATGAAGTGATGGGGCCGGCCGGCCCGACCACCGCCACGCGCATGGACAAGTTCACCGAAATGATGCTGGCGCAGACCGGCCTCATCGCCATGGTCGGCAAAGCCGAACGGGGACCGGCGGCGATCGAGGCGATCAAGAAACACCAGTCGGCCTACCTGATGGCGGTCGGCGGCGCCGCCTATCTGGTCTCGAAGGCCATCAAGGCTTCCCGGGTGGTGGGCTTCGCCGACCTGGGAATGGAGGCGATCTACGAATTCGAGGTCAAGGACATGCCTGTGACGGTCGCGGTCGATTCAAAAGGCGGTTCGGTTCATCAAACCGGACCGCAAGAATGGCAGGCCAAGATCGGCAAGATACCTGTCGTCGTCGCTTGAGCATCCCGAATCAATTCATCACCTTGCCCGCATAGTTGCGGAGTCGCAGAGTCGCATGGCGCGTCGTTGAATCGCGACTTCGCCAGTATCCACTTCACTACCCGCGCGGTCGTCGACAAGTAGCGCAACCTCGTCTATTTCTGGCAATCGCAAACCTCGTTGCCCTTGTCGAAAATGATGCGCCAGACACCGGGCGCTTCCATGCGCCAGATCGAGGTATACGTGCTGATCAACTTTCCCTGCGGATTGCGCACCGGTCCGCTACTCAAGGCCAGTGTTCCGGAATCGAGCACTTCCACCTGCTCGGGTTCCCAGGAAAATGGCGCTACGGCTTTTTCATAAAAGCGCTTCCACCAATCGCTGACCTGGCGCTTGCCGCGCAGCGGCGTCGGGCCGGAGAAGAAGACGCTGTCCTCGGCCAGGAAGGCGGTGAAGGCGGCGTGATCACGCATGGCCATGGTCCGGGCGAAGGCACGCTCGGTGTCCGTCACTTGCCGGCGGAGTTCGGCTGCATCCGGCGCGAGTGGACCCGACGCACAACCGGACAGGAATAGGGCACAGAGCATGGTGAAAGCGATCGTCTGGCGCATCGGATCCCTCCTTGGTTACGGTTGCTCGGAAGTCAAAAAACGCATCTTGAAGCTCCGGCCCTTGATCGTGCCGCGGGCAAGGCGGGCCAGGGCCTCGCCTGCAACGTTCCTGTCGAGCGCCACATAGGTGGCGAATTCGAACACGTTGATCTTGCCGATCTGTTCCTTGACCAGGCCCACGTCGCCGGTGAGCGCGCCCAGCAGATCGCCCGGGCGCAGCTTGTCCTTCTTCCCGCCCATCACGCACAGCATCGCCATCGGCGCCTCCAATGGACCGCCTGCCGCGGCGTCCAGCCCGGACAGCTCGTACCAGTTCACCGGCCCGCCCTGATAAGCCTCGATCAACTTGACCCATTTCTTTTCGTTCGGCGCGCACAGGCTCAAGGCCAACCCGCGCTCCTTGCCTCGGCCGGTGCGGCCAATGCGGTGGATATGCACTTCGGTATCCTTGGACACATCCACGTTGATCACCGCGTCGAGGCTCTGAATATCCAGTCCGCGCGCCGCCACATCGGTGGCGACCAGCACCGAGCAACAGCGGCCGGCGAATTGCACCAGAATTTCGTCGCGCTCGCGCTGCTCGAGGTCGCCATACAGTGCCAGCGCGGAAAAACCCTGGGCGCGCAATTCGGTAGCCAGTTCGCGGCAGTGGATCTTGGTGTTGCAGAACGCCAGCGTCGACACCGGGCGGAAGTGCTTCAGCAATTTTGCTACGGCGGCATTACGCCCTTCCGGCGCCACTGCGTAGAAACGTTGTTCGATGCGGCCGGCATCGTGCTGGGCCGCGACTTTCACTTCGACCGGCTGGCGCAGGAACGGCGCCGTGGCGTGGCGGATGTCGTCCGGGTAGGTGGCGGAAAACAACAGGGTCTGGCGATGGTCGGGGCAGGCATTGACGATGCCGCTGATCTCCTCGTAGAAACCCATGTCGGTCATGCGATCAGCCTCGTCCAGCACCAGCGTCTGCACGCGGGCCAGATCGAGGCTGGCGCGCCCCAGGTGATCGCGGATCCGCCCCGGCGTGCCGACAACGACATGCACACCATGCTCCAGCGAATTGATCTGCGGCCCCATCGGAGTGCCGCCGCATAGGGTCAACACTTTGATGTTGTCGGTAAAGCGGGCCAGGCGGCGCAGTTCCTTGGCCACCTGATCGGCCAGTTCGCGCGTCGGACACAGAACCAGCGCCTGAATCGCCATGAGGCTGGGATTGAGCTTGTGCAGGATGCCGATGCCGAAGGCCGCCGTCTTGCCGCTGCCGGTCTTGGCCTGGGCAATCAGGTCGCGCCGCTCCAGGATCACCGGCAGGCTCTGTGCCTGGATCGTGGTCATCCGGTGATAGCCGAGACTGTCCAGGTTGCTCAACAGCGCCGCCGCCAGACCCAGGCTGGCAAAGCCCCCTTCAGCCTCGTTGTCGGTGTCGCTCATACTGTCTCGGCTTTCAGCCGGGAGACTCGGCCAGAAACGCCTGCCAGTGCGGCTTGTTCAGTGTCGCCAGTTGGCTGCGCAGGAAGGCGATTTCGGTGTCGTGCTCGGCGGCGGTCAGCACGCCACGCATTTTCTGGAAGCGCAGGTAGACCAGGTAGGTATTCACCACGTCGGTTTCGCAATAGTCGCGGATGTCGGCGATCCGCCCGTCCAGCCATGCCCCCCAGACCGCATCGCCGGCCATCCCCTGCTTGCCGGGCAGACGCATCAGCTTGGCGAGCTGGTCGAGGGGCGCCGAGGCCCGCGGCTGGTAGAGCGCCAGCAGGTCCATCAAATCCAGGTGGCGGGCATGATAGCGGCTGATGTAATTGTTCCATTTGAAATCGCGGCTGTCGCGGTAGTCGCCGTCGCCCAACTCCCAATAGCGCGGCGCGACCACGCCGTGGATCAGGCCGCGGTAATGCAGCACCGGCAGGTCGAAGCCGCCGCCGTTCCAGGAGACGAGCTGTGGCGTGAACTTCTCGATGCCGTCGAAGAAACGCTGGACGATCTGCGCCTCGTTCGCGTCGGGCTCGGCCAGCGAGCGCACCTGGAATTTCTCGCTGTCGCGCAGCACGTAGGAGATCACCACGACGCGCTGCAAATGCAGCGGCAGAAAGTCATTGCCGCTCTTGGCGCGTTGCTTCTGGAAAGCGAATTCCGCCACTTCGGCGTCGGAGAGCGCCGCATCGAGCTCATGCAAGGCGCGCAACCCGGTGACATCGGGAATCGTCTCGATGTCGAAGACCAGGGTGGCGCTCATACCGGGAAGATTCCGGTGGACAGATAGCGGTCGCCGCGGTCGCAAATTATGGTCACGATGACGGCATTGGCGACATCTTCCGCGACGCGCAAGGCCACCGCCAGGGCGCCACCGGAAGAAATACCGGCGAAGATGCCCTCCTCGCGCGCCAGGCGCCGCGTCATGTCCTCGGCGACCGTCTGGCTCACGGATTCGATCCGATCGACGCGGGAACGCTCGAAGATCTTCGGCAGGTAGGCTTCCGGCCACTTACGGATACCAGGAATCTGCGAGCCTTCCTCGGGCTGGCAGCCGACGATCTGCACCACCGGATTGCGCTCCTTGAGAAAGCGCGAAACGCCCATGATGGTGCCGGTCGTGCCCATGCTGCTGACGAAGTGGGTAATGCGGCCGGCCGTGTCGCGCCAGATCTCCGGGCCGGTGCCCTGGTAGTGGGCCAGTGGGTTATCCGGGTTGGCGAATTGGTCGAGGATGATGCCGCGCCCCTGGTCGCGCAGTCTTTCGGCATGATCGCGTGCACCTTCCATACCGCCGGCCTGCGGCGTCAGGATCAATTCGGCACCGAAGGCGCGCATGGTCTGTCGCCGCTCGACGCTCTGGTTCTCCGGCATCAACAGGATCAGGCGATAGCCGCGCATCGCCGCAGCCATGGCCAGGGCGATGCCGGTATTGCCGCTGGTGGCTTCGATCAGAGTATCGCCGGGACGGATGTCACCACGCGTTTCGGCGTTCAGGATCATGGAAAGCGCCGGCCGGTCCTTGACCGACCCGGCCGGGTTGTTGCCTTCCAGCTTGGCCAGGATGACATTCCCGCGCGCCTCGTTGCCAGGGCCGGGAATGCGCTTCAGGCGCACCAGGGGCGTGTTGCCGACAAAGTCTTCGAGCGTCTTGATTTTCAGCCCCCTGGTGGTCATCGCAGCGTGGCGACGTGAATTACTTCTTCGCGTCCTTCTTCGCTTCGGCGGGCGCCGCCGGCTTGGCTGCGGGGGCCGGAGCCGCGGCAGGTTTGGCGGCGGGAGTAGGAGCCGGAGCCGCGGCGGGCTTGGCATCGGCCTTCGGCGCGGCACTGGCACTGGCGCCGCCGACCGTGATCTCGTTCTTCAGCGCCGCGAAATTCTTGTCGCCGATTCCCTTGACGCGCTTAAGATCCTCGGCGGTCTTGAACGGGCCATTCTTCTTGCGGTCCTCGACGATGGCCTTGGCCTTCGCCGGGCCGATCCCCTGAAGCTTTTCGAGTTCCGCCTCGGTCGCGGTATTGATATTCACAGCGGCGAAGGCGAACTGGACGGCGGCAAGACAGGCCAGGAACACAAACAGCAGTTTCTTCATGGTAACTCCTCAATGAAAGTTCAATGGTGCGACAAGTGCTTGACATACTCGGCTACGCCCTGCTCCACCGTGGCAAACTCTCCGCGGTAGCCGGCCGCCCGCAGGAGGGTCAAATCGGCCTGGGTAAAACTCTGATACTTGCCTTTCAGCGCTTCCGGAAAGGCCACGTATTCGATCAATCCCTGGGCCCGCATCTCAGCCAGCGACGCGGCGCCCACCCCCTGGGCCGCGCGACAGGCATTGACGGTGGCGACCGCGACATCGTTGAACGATTGCGCCCGGCCCGTCCCCAGGTTGAATATCCCGGATTGCTGGTGCTCCAGGAAGTGCAGGTTGACCTTGACCACGTCGTCGATAAACACGAAGTCGCGCCGCTGCTCGCCGTCGGCATAGCCATCGCAGCCTTCGAACAACTTGACACGGCCCTCATTCTGGAACTGGTGGAAGAAATGATAGGCCACCGAGGCCATGCGCCCCTTGTGCTGCTCCCGCTGCCCATACACGTTGAAATAGCGGAAGCCGACAACTGGCGACGCCGCATCCGGCAAACGCCGCCGCACCCGCTGGTCGAAGAGGAACTTCGAGTAGCCATAGACGTTGAGTGGCGCCTCGAATTCGCGCGACTCCCGGAACACTTCGCCGCCACCGTAAACCGAGGCCGATGAGGCATACAGAAACGGCACTTCCTGGTCGAGACAAAAATCCAGCAGGGTGGCGGAATAGCGATAATTGTTGTCCATCATGTAGCGGCCATCGCTTTCCATGGTGTCCGAACAGGCGCCTTGATGCAGTATCGCGTCGACACTGCCGTCGAAATAACCTTGTGCCAGCAGATCGAGGAATTCCTCCTTGTCGAGATAATCCGCCAGATCGCAGTCCACCAGATTCTTGAACTTGTCGGCGTTGCGCAGATTGTCCACCGCAATGATATTGTCGGTGCCGGCCGCATTCAAGCCCTTGACCAGGTTCGAACCGATGAATCCGCAAGCGCCGGTGACGATGGTGTACATAAGTTTTCCTTACCTTGAAACACAGTAACGAAGCACCCCGTACCCTAACCCCAAAGTCGGGCACCAGTAACCCACGAGCGCAGCGAGCAATTTGCGGCCCCCGCCTGGGCGGGGGTCGGGGGTGGGGGCGTCGATCCTGTCGTTAAACAATTTCATGGCACTAGTGCCCGCCGTTGGATCTGGGGTACGGGGGTGGTCTGACGACCATACGAGTTAGCCCGGTCTTTTTCAAGATCATCATTCTGCCTGCAATTCCGCCAAGGTGCAGGTTGCCGTGCCGAACTTGCCGACCACGACACCTGCGGCGCGATTGGCACAGCGCATCGCGCCGGCGAGGTCCAAGCCGCTGCCGAGCATCACCGCCAGGGTGGCGATCACCGTGTCGCCGGCGCCGCTGACATCATAAACTTCGCGCGCCACGGCCGGTTCGTGCCACATCCCGGCAGCGCTGAACAGGGTCATGCCTTCCTCGGAGCGGGTCACCAACAGTGCTTCCAGTTCCAGGCGGGTACGCAGTTGCTGGGCCTTGGCGGCCAATTCCGCATCGTTGTCCCAACGGCCGATAACCGCGCGCAGCTCGGCGCGATTCGGTGTCAGCAGCGTGGCGCCGGCATAGCGGGTGAAGTCGTCGCCCTTGGGGTCGACCAATACCGGCTTGCCGGCGGCGCGCGCCAGTCGGATCATGTCGGCGATATGTGTCAGCCCGCCCTTGCCGTAATCGGAGAGTATCACCGCGTCGCATTGCGCCAGGCGTTGTTCGAATTCGCTCAGCTTGGCGCGCAGCACTTCGTGGGTCGGCCAGGTTTCGAAATCGATGCGCAGCAGTTGCTGCCGCCGGCCGATGACGCGCAACTTGACGGTGGTGGATAACTGCGCATCCTTGTGCAAACCGGTGGCGATGCCATCGGCCTCCAGCAACCTGGCCAATGTCTGTCCCGCCTCGTCTTCGCCGACCACCGACAGCAGCATCGCTTGCGCTCCCAGCGCGGCGGCATTGCGCGCCACGTTGGCCGCCCCGCCGGGGCGTTCCTCAACCTTCTCGACCTTGACCACCGGCACCGGCGCCTCGGGAGAAATGCGGCTGACTTCGCCGAACCAGTAGCGATCCAGCATGACGTCGCCGACGATGAGCACGCGGGCTCTCGCTGTATCCGGAATCAGCATCTCGTCGCTCATAGTCTGCCGATGGCGTGGTATTCGATGCCGGCTGCCCGCAATTGAGCCGGATCGTAGAGATTGCGCCCATCGAAGATCAGCGGCTGCTTCAGGCTGCCCTCGATCGCGGCAAAATCCGGGCTCCTGAATTCTTTCCACTCGGTGACGATCACCAGCGCATCTGCGCCCGCCAGGGCAGCCTGTGGGTTGGCGGCATAGTCGATGCGCGTGCCATAGATGCGCTGCGCCTCGGGCATTGCCACCGGGTCGTAGGCGCACAGGCTGGCGCCGCGCGCCAGCAGTTCGTCGATCAGCACCCGGCTGGGCGCTTCGCGCATGTCGTCGGTATTGGGCTTGAACGCCAATCCCCACACGGCGAAGCGGCGGCCGGAAAGATCCGCGCCAAAACGCTTGACGATCTTCGCCGGCACGACGTGTTTTTGCGCTTCATTGGCCGCCTTGACCGCGGCCAGCACCTGGAGGCTCTGCCCGGCCTCGTCGGCAGTGTGGATCAATGCCTGCACGTCCTTGGGAAAGCAGGAGCCGCCGTAACCGCAGCCGGAATACAGGAAATGGTAGCCGATACGAGGATCGGAACCGATGCCGGAACGCACCAGCTCGATGTCGGCACCGAGCTTCTCGGCCAGGTTGGCCAGTTCGTTCATGAAGGAAATGCGCGTCGCCAGCATGGCGTTGGCGGCATACTTGGTCAGCTCCGCCGAGCGCACATCCATGATGATCAGGCGTTCATGGTTGCGCTGGAACGGCGCATAGAGCTGGCGCATCAAGTCGACGGCGCGCGTGTCGTTGGCACCAACGATAATGCGGTCGGGTTTCATGAAATCCTCGACCGCCGCCCCCTCCTTGAGGAACTCCGGGTTGGAGACGACGCTGTAGGCCATCTCCACGCCACGTTCCCGAAGCACCTCGGCAATTGCAGCATCGACCTTGTCGGCGGTCCCGACCGGGACCGTGGACTTGTCCACCACCACCTTGTAACCGTCCATGTGCCGGCCGATGTCGCGCGCCGCCGCCAGCACATATTGGAGATCGGCCGAACCGTCTTCGTCCGGCGGGGTGCCCACGGCAATGAAGAGGATGTTGCCGAAGGCCACCGCGCTGGCGATATCGGTCGTGAAGCGCAGGCGTCCGGCGGAGCGGTTATGCGCCACCATATCCGCCAATCCCGGTTCGTAAATCGGAATGCCTCCTTCATTGAGCAGGCTAATTTTCTCGGCGCTGACATCGACGCAAAGCACATCGTTGCCGACTTCGGCTAGGCAGGCGCCACCGACCAGGCCTACATAGCCGGTGCCGATCACGGTGATTTTCAAGTGATTACTCCAAATAAGCGTCTCATGGTGTCAGATCGAATTCCTCGGTCCGCTTCGGCGGGTAACTTTCCCACCCGCCGCAGGCCGGACAACGCCAATAGAACTGCCGCGCCTTGAAGCCGCAGTTGTCGCAACGGTAGCGGGCGACGCGACGGGTGTGGTTGTGAATCAGGTTCTTGATGAGTTCCAGGTCGGAGCGCCGCTCCGCCGGCGCCACCAGGATCTGGGCTTCGAGCAGTTTGTCCAGGCCCAACAGCGTCGGATTGCGGCGCAACTCGTCGCGCACCAATTGGTAGGCCGCTTCGGCGCCGCCGCCCTGCAATTCGGAATCGAACACGGCATCGAGCAAATCGAGGGAAGGATGCGACTCAAACCAATTGCGCAGCAGGAGTACCCCCTGCTCCTCGCGCCCCTCCTTGCGGAAAGCCTCGATCAGCTTGGTTGCCACCAGCGACAGATACACCGGATTCTGCTGTTCGACCCGTTGCCAGGCTTCGATCGCCGCAGCCGTGTCGCCTTCGGCCAGCGCCAACTCTCCCAGCAGCAGGGTGGCTCGCACGCACTTGCGGTTGGCTCCGAGCGCCGCGTCGAGCTGCCGCCGCGCCTCCGCCATATCGCCGCGCGGCAGCGCCAGTGAGGCCAATTCGCAATGAAAATTGGCAATTTCCTTTTGCCAGAGGTGGCCGACATGCTCGGGAAGACTCTGCGCAATAGCGATGGCCCGTTGCCATTCCTTTTCCTGCTGGTAGATTTCCAGGAGGAAACGCAAGGCCTCCTCGTCGCGGGCCGTGCCACGGAGCTTGAGAAAGACTTCTTCGGCGCGGTCGAGCAAGCCGGCTTTTAGATAGTCCTGGCCAAGTTCCGCCAAGGCTTGCAGGCGTTGCACATCGGTCAACTGCTTATGCGAGCTGTCACGCTCGATGAGATTCTGGTGGATACGGATGGCGCGATCGCTTTCGCCACGCCGGCGAAACAGGCTGCCCAGGGCAAAATGCAATTCGATGGTCTCCGGATCGACCCGGGCCGCTTCAAGGAACGCTTCGATGGCTTTGTCGGGCTGCTCATTGAGCAGGAAATTCAGGCCCTTGAAGTAAGAGCGCGGCAAGGCGCGGGATTCGCGTACCAGATGTTTGATGTCGATGCGCGCCGCGATCCAGCCGAGGACGAAGAACAAGGGCAGCGCCAGCAGCCACCAAAGTTGAATTTCGAAGCCGCCGCTCATTTCAAAGCGGTTCCGCGGAAGGCGACGTGCGCCTGGCCTGCTCGTTCAACCGGCCAATCTCGCGACGTTGGCGAACCAGGGTAGCCAGGGCGGCGGTGGCACCGATCAATGCGCCGGCCGCGAAACAGCAGAGCACCACCAGCGATAGCGGCGCCTGCCAGGCGGTATCGAAATACAGGCGGAGTTCAACCGGACCGCTGTTCTTGATGGCCAGGCCGAACAAGCCCACAAACACGATCCCCCGCAATAGCCAGATCAGAATACGCATCGAACTCCATGCCCCACAACGAAAAAGGGCGGTATTCGCAGCGCTGGCAACGAATACCGCCCTGATTTCTCAAGCCTGCCGGTTGCCTATATGCAAAGACTCAACCGGTGCTCAACAGTCGATCATTGACTCAAATCGACGCGCTCGCGCAATTCCTTGCCGGCCTTGAAGTGCGGTACGTGCTTCTCGGGTACCTGTACTTTCTCGCCCGACTTGGGATTGCGGCCGACGCGCGGCGGCCGGTAATTCAGCGCAAAACTGCCGAATCCCCGAATCTCGATGCGGTCGCCGCGCGACAACGCGGCGGCCATGGCATCGAGAATCATCTTCACGGCAAAATCGGCATCCTTCGCCACCAGTTGCGGGAAGCGCGCCGCCAATCGGTCAATCAACTCGGACTTGGTCATATCCCACTCGGTGCGCTTAGGCTTGCGGATTGTTGAGCTTCGCTTTAAGCAACGCGCCAAGGCTGGTGGTGCCAGTCGAGGCGGACCCGCTCTCGGCGGCCAGCTTCTGCATCGCCTCGCTCTGTTCGGCCTGGTCCTTGGCCTTGATCGAGAGATTGATGCCGCGCGTCTTGCGATCCACATTGATGATCATGGCTTCGACGACGTCACCCTCCTTGAACAGCGTGCGCAGGTCCTCAACGCGCTCGCGAGTGGCTTCGGAGGCCCGCAGATACCCTTCCACGTCGCCGCCGAGATCGATCACCGCACCGCGTGCGTCGACGCTCTTGATGGCGCCCTTAACCATGCTGTTCTTGTCGTGGGTCGCCACAAAGCTGGTGAACGGATCGCCATCCATCTGCTTGATGCCCAGGGAGATGCGTTCCTTTTCGACATCGATCGACAACACCACTGCCTCGACCTCATCGCCCTTCTTGAAGTTCTGCTTGGCTTCTTCGCCGGTGGAAGACCAGGACAGGTCGGACAGGTGCACCAGGCCGTCGATACCGCCGGGCAGGCCGATAAAGATGCCGAAGTCGGTGATCGACTTGATCTGGCCGCTGACCTTGTCGCCCTTCTTGTGGTTGATGGCGAAATCGTCCCACGGGTTGGACTGGCACTGCTTCATGCCCAGCGAAATGCGGCGACGCTCTTCGTCGATCTCCAGGATCATCACCTCGACTTCGTCGCCCAGTTGGACGACCTTGGAGGGATGAATATTCTTGTTGGTCCAGTCCATTTCGGAGACGTGCACCAGGCCTTCGATACCCTGCTCGACTTCGACGAAGGCGCCGTAATCGGTGAGGTTGGTGACTTTGCCGAACAGACGGGTGCCGGACGGATAGCGGCGGGCAATGCCCACCCAAGGATCGTCGCCGAGCTGCTTCATGCCCAGCGAGACGCGATTCTTTTCCTGGTCGAACTTGAGGATCTTGGCCTCGACTTCGTCGCCGACGGTGAGCACTTCCGACGGATGGCGCACGCGGCGCCAGGCCAGGTCGGTGATGTGCAGCAGGCCGTCGATGCCGCCCAAGTCGACGAAGGCGCCGTAATCGGTGATGTTCTTGACGATGCCCTTGACGATGGTGCCTTCCTTGAGGTTTTCCAGCAGCGACTGGCGCTCTTCACCCTGGTTGGCTTCCAGCACGGCGCGGCGCGACATGACCACGTTATTGCGCTTGCGGTCGAGCTTGATGACCTTGAATTCGAATTCCTTGCCTTCGAACGGGGTGGTGTCCTTGACCGGGCGGATATCGACCAGCGAACCGGGCAGGAAGGCACGGATGCCGTTGATCATGACGGTCAGGCCGCCCTTGACCTTGCCGGTGATCATGCCCTTGACCAGGGTACCTTCGGTCATGGCCTTGTCGAGATCGTTCCAGGCGGCGATGCGCTTGGCCTTTTCGCGCGACAGGCGGGTCTCGCCGTAGCCGTCTTCGAGCATCTCGATGGCGACCATGACGTAATCGCCCGGCTTGACTTCGATTTCGCCGCGTTCGTTCTTGAACTCTTCGGCGGCGATGAAACTTTCGGACTTGAGTCCGGCATTCACGACCACATGATTGTGGTCGACGCGCACGACTTCGGCAGTGATGACTTCGCCGGCGCGCATTTCCTGACGCGACAGGCTTTCGGCAAACAGATCGGCGAAACTTTCCATGCCAGGCATGGTTTCAGCAATGGTGGTGGTAGCGGAGGACATCATATGTGTATTAGAACCCAAGCGCCGCGGTCGGAAAGGAGTATTTCTTAACCTTGCGGCAGTAAGTTGATAAACACCATCTACGCTGGCGCGTAAGACGGTACCAGTGGCTTCCGGAAGCCCAGCCTGCATGGCGGAATCCACACTACGCGCGGTGCTGGATCGATCGATACCAATCCAGCACTGCCTGAACTGCGTGCTCGACCGTCAATTGGGTCGTTTCGAGCAGTTCGGCATCCGCGCCTTTTTGCAGGGGAGCGACGCTGCGTGCTGCATCGCGTGCATCGCGCTCCCGCAAGTCCTGCAAAAGGGACGAGATATTAGCAGACATCCCTTTTTCGATCAACTGCTTATGCCGGCGTTCCGCCCGCGCTTCGGCGCTCGCCGTCAGGAACACCTTGAGAACCGCGTCCGGGAACACCACGCTGGCCATGTCGCGCCCCTCCGCCACCAGTCCCGGCGCCCGCCGGTAGGCGCGCTGCCGTTCGAGCAATGCGTCGCGCACCGCCGGCAGCGCGGCCACCTTGGAGGCACCGACGGAACACGTCTCGCTACGGATGGCGTCGGTGACATCGTCGCCGTCCAACAGGATGCGGCCATCTTTGAACTCGGCCGGCAAAGCCGCGGCCAAGGCCGCCAGGGCCGGCTCATCATCCGGCTGGACACCGGAACGCTGCGCGGCGAGTGCCGTCAAGCGATAGAGCGAACCGCTATCGAGGCAGTGGAAGCCGAGCGCCTGGGCGACCAGGGCGGCAACCGTGCCCTTGCCGGAAGCCGAAGGGCCATCGATGGCGATGACGGGAATGGCGGGGACCATCTTGTTCATTGGACGATTTTGGCGAATTCGGCGAAATAGCCCGGAAAGGTCTTGGCGACGCAATCCGGATCGTTGATGCGCAGCGGTATGCCGCCGAGCGTCGCCAGCGAAAAACACATCGCCATGCGGTGATCGTCGTAAGTGTCAATGACGGCATTGGGGATCATCCCGATCGGCGGCGCCACGCGCAGGAAATCGGCGCCCTCTTCCACCGTCGCCCCGACTTTGCGCAGTTCCGTCGCCATCGCCGCGATGCGGTCGGTCTCCTTGACGCGCCAGGAGGCGATGTTGCGCAGGACGCAAGGTCCGTCGGCGAACAACGCGGCCACCGCCAGGGTCATGGCGGCATCCGGGATGTGGTTGAAATCGGCATCGAAAGCCTGCAACCTGCCGCTGGCCGGCGCGCTGGCGGCGATCCAGTTGTCGCCCATCTCGATTTGCACACCCATCGCAAGCAAGGCGTCGACAAAACGCACGTCGCCCTGGATACTGGCGCGACCGACGCCTTCGACGCGCACCGGGCCGCCGCCGATGGCGCCCGCCGCGAGGAAATAGGACGCCGACGAAGCATCGCCTTCGACGTGGATCACACCTGGGCTGTGGTAACGCTGTCCGCCGGAAAGCGTGAAAGCTTGCCAACCCGAGCGCTCCACGCGCACCCCGAAGCGTTGCATCAGGTTCAGGGTGATCTCGATATAGGGTTTCGAGATCAGTTCGCCCACCACTTCGATGCGCGCCTCGCTACCGGCCAGCGGCAGCGCCATCAGCAGGGCCGTCAGGAACTGCGAGGAAACGTCGCCGCGGACACGGATCGGGCCGTCGAGCCTGATTTCCGCCGCCTTGACTTCCAGCGGCGGATAGCCTTCGGTGCCGAGATAACACACGTCCGCGCCGATCTGCCGCAGGCCGTCGACGAGGTCGCCGATGGGCCGCTCATGCATGCGCGGCACACCGGAAAGCCGGTAATGCCCGCCACATAACGCCAGCGCCGCCGTCAGCGGACGAAAGGCCGTGCCGGCATTGCCTAAGAAGAGATCGGCCTCCTTGACCGGAAACGCGCCACCAGCACCGGCGATGCGCCAGGCATTGCCACCGAGCGACTCAATGCCGATACCAAGCTTGCCCAACGCGTCGAGCATGACGCGCGTATCGTCGGAATCGAGCAGCTCGCGAATTTCCGTGGTGCCCTCAGCCAGTGCCGACAGCAACAGCGTCCGGTTGGAAATGCTCTTGGAACCGGGCAGAACGACAGTGCCGGCAGTCCGCCTCACCGCCGGCAGATCCAGATATTGCATGATCACTCGCCAGACGGCGGCAAGGAGTCCAGCCAGGCATCGCGCCGCGTCCGGGCGGTGCCGAACATCGCTTCCAGCGCCGCACCATCGGCGCTGGCCAGCATGACGCGGGTGCGCAACAGTTCCGCCTGGTAAGCATCCAACTCTCTGATCAGGGCGGCGCGATTGGCGACGCAGATGTCGCGCCACATCTCCGGATGGCTGCTGGCGATGCGGGTGAAATCGCGGAATCCGCCGGCGGCGAAGGAAAACAGCTGATCGGAATTATCCCGGCCGGCGAGATCATGCACCAGCGCGAACGCCAGCAGATGGGGCAGATGGCTCACCGCCGCGAAAACGCCATCGTGCGCGTCCGGCGCCAGTTCGCTCACCTGGGCGCCGCAACGCTCCCAAGCTAGCCGCACCGTGGCAACTGCGGCCGAAGAGTTTTCCGATAACGGCGTCAGGATCACCCGCTTGCCGCGATACAGATCCGCCTGCGCCGCCGCGACGCCGCTCTTCTCGGCGCCGGCGATCGGGTGGCCGGGTACAAACTGGGCGATGCGCTGGCCCAGCGCCTTGCGCGCCGCGGTGATCACGTCCTGTTTGGTACTGCCGCCGTCGGTAAGAAGGGTTTGCGGCTCCAGATGCGGGGCCAACTGCCGCATGACCTGCTCCATCTGGCCGACCGGCATGGCCAGCAGCACCAGGTCGGCGCCCGCCAGGGCCTCGCTCCAGTCGCCGCTGCTGCGATCGATGACGCCGCGCCGCAGCGCCTCGTCCAGCGTCGCCTGGCTGCGCCCCATACCGACAATTTGGCACGCCGCACCGGTCGCCGCCGCTTTAACGGCCAGCGCAAAGGAGCCGCCGATCAGCCCGACACCGCAGACAACGACTTTACGCAATTCGATCACCGAGCATCACAGTGATTTTTCCAGCGCTTCGAGGAAGCGCGTGTTCTCGGTTTCCAGCCCGATGGTCACGCGCAGGTGCTGGGGCATGCCATAGTTGGCCAGCGGGCGGACGATGACGCCCTGCTTCAACAGGCGCTGATTCACCCCGGCCGCATCGCCGGCGCGGAAAGTCACGAAGTTGCCGTGCGCCGGAATGTGCTCCAGTCCCAGGCGTTTCAACCCCGCCACGATCTGCTCGATGCCGCGGCGGTTGAGCTGGAAGCTCTCGGCGAGAAACACATGGTCGTCCAATGCAGCAATAGCGGCAGCCAGCGCGAGGTTATTCACATTGAACGGTTGGCGCACGCGATTCATCAGGTCGACGATCTCAGCCGATGCCAGGGCATAACCGACCCGCAGCCCGGCCATCCCATACACCTTGGAGAATGTCCGGGTAATCACCAGATTGGGAAATTCCGCGAGCCAGGCCAGGGTGTCCTCGCGCAGGGCGGGTGGCAGATACTCGTTGTAGGCCTCATCCAGCACTACCACCACATTTTTCGGCAGTGCCTGCAGAAAGGCGCGAATCTGCGCATAGGGCAGGAAGGTACCCGTCGGATTGTTGGGATTGGCGATCCAGACGATGCTGGTATCGGGCCTGACGGCCGCCTGCATGGCGGGCAGATCGTGTCCGAAATCCCTGGCCGGGACCGAGATGCACTCGCCTCCTGCCGACATGGTCGCCAGCGGATAGACGGCAAAGGCATGCTGCGAGAATACCGATGAGCGGCCCGGCGCCAGGAACACCCGCGCGGCCAGATCGAGTAGGTCGTTGGAGCCGTTGCCGAGGACAATCCTGTCCGTGCCGATGCCATGGCGCTCGGCGATTGCCCGCGACAAATCGAACTGATCGGGATAGCGCGACAGTTCGCCAATGGCCTGTTCCAGCGCGGCACGCGCCTTGGGACTCATGCCCAGCGGGTTCTCGTTGGAGGCGAGCTTGACGATGCTGTCGACGGCAATGCCCATCTCGCGCGCCAATTGGGTAATCGGCTTGCCCGGCAGGTAGGGCGAGATGGCGCGGATATACGCTGGGGCGAGCTCGGCGATGCTCATGGTGGACAACTCCTGGGGTGGGTTAGAGTAAGGCGGCCGGATAGCTGCCGAGTATCTTGACGAAGCCAGCGCCCTCGGTAAGGGCCTTCAGGGCGATCGCGACGGCGGCATCCTGCTGATGCCCTTCGACGTCGATGAAGAAAACGTATTCCCAACGACCGCCGCCAAAACCCCGCGCCGGGCGCGATTCGAATTTGGTCATGGAAACTCCGTGGGTCGCCAACGGTCCGAGCAGGCCCAGCATGGCGCCGGGGCGGTTCTGCGAGGAACACACCAGGGAGGTCTTGTCGCGACCCGAGGGACCGGCATCGTGGCCGCCCAGGACCAGGAAGCGGGTGGTGTTGTTGGGGTCGTCCTCGATGTTGGCCGCCAGCGTGCCGAGGCCATAGCGATTCGCCGCCGCTTCGCCGGCAACGGCGCAAGACTCGGCATCTTCCGCCGCCAGACGCGCCGCTTCGGCATTGCTCGCCACCGGCACCCGCGGCAACTGCGCGAGGTTCTTGTTCAACCACTCGTGGCATTGGCCGATCGACTGGGCGTGCGAATATAGCCGCTTCAAGGAAGCCAGCGTGTCGGCTTTCGACAGCAGGTTCTGATGGATGCGCAAGGACACTTCGCCGCAGATTTTCAGCGGCGACGACAACAACAGGTCGAGGGTGCGGCCGATGGCGCCTTCGCTGGAGTTTTCCACCGGCACCAGGGCGTAATCGGCATTGCCGGCCTCGACCGCGCGAAAGGCATCGTCGATGCTGGCGCAGGACAGCAATGTCGGCGCGGAACCGAAATGCTTCTGCGCCGCACTCTCGGAGAAGGTGCCTTCCGGGCCGAGATAAGCGACGCGCAACGGCTGTTCCAGCGCCAGGCAAGCCGACATGACTTCGCGGAAGATGCGCTGCGCCGCCTCGGCCGGCAACGGCCCCGGATTGGTCTCGGCGATCCTCCGCAACACCTGGGCTTCCCGCTCGGGGCGATAGAGATTGCCCTGCTTGATTTCGCCGATGCGGTGCGCCAGCCGCGCACGCTGGTTGATCATGCGCAACACCTCATCGTCGATCCGGTCGATCTCTACGCGCAGCTTCTCCAGTTCTTCCCGCTCGTCGCGCGGTTCCCCCACCTCCTATGCCTCCAGCGGCAGGTAACGCACCGCCAGCACCCCGGGGATGGCGGCGATGGAATCGACCACCTTCTTCGGCACATTGCTATCGACATCGACCAGGGTATACGCCACGTCACCTTTCGACTTGTTCATCATGGTGCTGATGTTCAGGCCGGCCTGCGCCATGGCGGTGGAAATCTGGCCGACCATGTTGGGGACGTTGGCGTTGGCGATGGCCAGGCGGTAATTCGACTCGCGCGGCATGACGACATTGGGGAAATTCACGGCGTTCTGCACGTTGCCGTGTTCCAGGAACTCGCGCAGTTGATCGGCCACCATCACCGCGCAGTTCTCTTCGGCTTCGCCGGTCGACGCGCCGAGGTGCGGCAAGGCGACCACCGAAGGGTGGCGGTTGATCCGCGGCCCTGGGAAATCGCAGACGTAATGCCCGAGTTTCTTGGCTTCCAGCGCCTGCAAGACTGCGGCCTCATTGACGATGCCGTCACGCGAGAAGTTCATCAGCACCGCGGTGTGCTTCATGTGCCCGATGTTGTCCGCATTGATCAGGTTACGCGTCGCATCCAGCAGCGGCACGTGGATGGAGACGAAATGCGAAGCCTTCAGCACTTCGGCAATACTGTTGGCCTTCTTCACCTGGGCGGGCAGGCTCCAGGCCGCGTCGATGGTGATCTCCGGGTCATAGCCGATCACGTGCATGCCCAACTTGATGGCGGCGTCGGCTACCAGGCAGCCGATCTTGCCCAGCCCGATCACACCCAGCGTGTTGCCGGCCAGTTCGTAGCCGGCATAGGTCTTCTTGCCGTCCTCGACTTTCTTCTCCATCTCGGCGTCGGACGGATCGAGACTGGTGACGAAGGCCAGGGCGCCGCTGAGATTGCGCGCGGCCATCAGCATGCCGGCGATCACCAGTTCCTTGACCGCGTTGGCATTGGCGCCGGGGGCATTGAAAACCGGCACGCCCCGGGCCGACATCGCCTTGACCGGGATGTTGTTGGTGCCGGCGCCGGCACGGCCGATCGCCAGCACGCTGGCAGGGATGTCCATGGCATTCATGTTGGCCGAGCGCACCAGCACGGCGTCCGGTGGCGTGACTTCCTTGCCGACCACATAACGCTCGGACGGCAGGCGTTTCAAGCCGTTGTGGGATATCTGGTTGAGAACCAGCACTTTGAATTGTTTAGCCATGGCTCTTCTCGAACTCCCGCATGTAGTCGACCAGTGCCCGCACGCCGTCGATCGACATGGCGTTGTAGATCGAGGCGCGCATCCCGCCGACCGAACGATGCCCCTTCAATTGCACCATGTTACGGGCCTTGGCCCCCTTCAGGAACTCCTCGTCGAGCGTGGCCTCCTTGAGGGTGAATGGCACATTCATGCGCGAGCGATCCTGCTTGCGCACCGGGTTCTTGAAGAATGCGCTCTGGTCGAGGTAGTCATATAGCAGTTGGGCTTTCTCGATATTCTTCTTTTCCATGGCGGCCAGGCCGCCCTGTTTCTTCAGCCATTGGAACACCAGGCCGGCGATGTAGATTCCGTAGGTCGGCGGCGTGTTGTACATCGAGTCGGCTTCGGCATGCGTCTTGTAATCGAGCATGGCGGGCGGCGTCGGCTGTCCCTGGCCGATCAGGTCATCGCGAATGATGACGATGGTCAGGCCGGCCGGTCCGATGTTCTTCTGCGCGCCAGCATAGATCAGGCCGTATTTGGACACATCGACCGGCCGCGAAAGAATATTCGAGGACATATCGCACACCAGCGGGACCTTGCCGGCGAGGTTGCCAAGATCGGGTACCCACTGGAACTCGACGCCGCCGATGGTCTCGTTGGCCGTGTAGTGGAGATAGGCGGTGTCCGCGTCGAGCTTCCACTTGGATTGCTCCGGCGCATAGGTGAAGTTCCCATCCTCTGCGGACGCGACGACGCTGACCTGGCCGAAGGTCTTGGCCGCCTTGATGGCCTTCTTCGCCCATTCTCCCGTATGCAGGTAGCTGGCGCCGGGTTTGCCGCGCAGCAGGTTGATCGGGATCATTTCGAATTGCAGGGTGGCGCCACCCTGGAGAAACAGCACCTTGTAGTTGGCGGGCACAGCCAACAGTTCCCGCAGATCCGCTTCGGCGGCTTCGGCAATGGAAATGAACTCCTTGCCGCGATGGCTCATCTCCATCACCGACTGGCCGCTGCCGTGCCAGTCGAGCATCTCCGCGGCGGCTTGCCGCAACACATCCTCGGGCAGCGCTGCGGGACCAGCGCTGAAGTTGATTGCACGTCCCATGGTGAATCTCCTAGGTTGATGGATAGTTTTGGATAGAATCGCGAATATTTTGTGCGTATACAGTATACAAGCGCCGCGGGTTTGTCATCTGCGCCTGCCGAGCCGGCGCATGGAAAGCCACCGCAATGTTATTCGGCCGGGTTGGAGTTATCCTCGTCGTCGCTTTCGATGACCTTTTCGATACCGGCAAGCTTGGTGGCATCGTCCAGATTGATCAGGGTCACGCCCTGGGTGGAGCGCCCCATCTCGCGCACCTGGGCAACCCCGGTGCGTATCAACACGCCGCCGGTGGAAATCAACATCAGTTCATCCTCCGCCTGCACCAGCAAGGCGCCCACCACCCGGCCGTTGCGTTCGCTGGTCTGAATCGCAATCATGCCCTTGGTGCCGCGCCCATGGCGCGTATATTCGGCGATCGGCGTGCGCTTGCCATAGCCATTTTCGGTCGCGGTGAGCACCGAGAACTCCTCGCTTGCCGCCACCAGCATGGAGATCACCGTCTGCTCCTGGTCCAGCTGCATGCCACGCACGCCGCGGGCATTGCGCCCCATGGCGCGCACATCGTCCTCGGCGAATCGCACCGCCTTGCCGGCATTGGAGAACAGCATTACGTCGTAGCTGCCATCGGTAATCGCCACGCCGATCAGGAAATCGCCCTCGTCCAGACCGACGGCGATAATGCCGGCCTTGCGCGGATTGGAGAAATCCGACAGGGGGGTTTTCTTCACCGTGCCCATGGCGGTCGCCATGAAGACATAGTGCTGCTCGTCGAATTCCTTGACCGGCAATACGGCGGTGATCTTCTCCCCTTCCTCCAACGGAAACAGGTTCACGATGGGCTTGCCGCGGCTGACCCGGCTGCCCTGCGGCACCTCGTACACCTTGAGCCAATAGACACGGCCGCGGTTGGAAAAGCAGAGAATGTAATCGTGGGTATTGGCGACGAACAGGCGGTCGACGAAATCGTCTTCCTTGATCGCCGCCGCCTGCCTGCCGCGCCCGCCGCGCTTCTGCGACTTGTATTCGGTGAGCGGCTGCGCCTTGACGTAACCGCCATGGGAAATCATCACCACCATGTCTTGCGGCGCGATCAGGTCCTCGATGCCGAAATCCTGGGCATTCACCACGATCTCGGTGCGGCGCTTGTCACCGAACTGCGTCTTGATGGCCGCCAGCTCGTCGCCGATGATGCGGGTGATGCGCTCGGGGCGCGCCAGAATGTCGAGCAGATCGGCGATGACCGCCATCACTTCCTGGTACTCGCCAAGGATCTTGTCCTGCTCCAGGCCGGTCAGACGTTGCAGACGCAATTCCAGGATCGCCTGGGCCTGGGCGTCGGATAGCAGATAGCCACGTTTCGACATGCCGAATTCCGGCGCCAGGCCTTCAGGCCGCGACGCTTCGGCAGCCGCGCGCTCCAGCATCTCGGCAACCAGCGTCGAACCCCAGGTGCGCGCCATCAGCCCGCGCTTGGCGTCGGCCGGGGTCGGCGAAGCCTTGATCAGGGCGATGATCTCGTCAACGTTGGACAATGCCACCGCCAGGCCTTCGAGGATATGTCCGCGTTCCCTGGCCTTGCGAAGTTCGAACACGGTGCGCCGGGTAATCACCTCGCGGCGGTGCGACAGGAATGCCGCCAGCATTTCCTTCAGGTTCAGCAGATGCGGACGGCCATCGACCAGCGCCACCATGTTCATGCCGAAGGTGTCCTGCAACTGGGTGTGCTTGTACAGGTTGTTGAGCACCACATCGGGCACTTCGCCGCGCCGCAGTTCGATCACCACGCGCATGCCGGATTTATCGGATTCGTCCTGGAGGTGGGTGATGCCTTCGATCTTCTTCTCGTTGACCAGTTCCGCGATCTTTTCCAGCAGCGTCTTCTTGTTCACCTGGTAGGGCAGCTCATCGATGATGATCGCCTGCTTGCCGCCCTTTTCCAGATCCTCGATATGCGTCCGGCCACGCATGACGACCCGGCCGCGACCGGTCATGTAGCCGTCGCGCACGCCCGCCACGCCGTATATCAGCCCGGCAGTCGGAAAGTCCGGCGCGGGAACGATCTCGATCAGCTTTTCGATGGCAATTTCCGGATCGCCCAACAGGGCCAGGCAGGCATCGACGACTTCGCCCAGGTTGTGGGGTGGAATATTGGTCGCCATGCCGACGGCGATGCCGGAACTGCCGTTGATCAGCAGGTTGGGGATCCTCGCAGGCAGCACCAGCGGTTCATTTTCCGAGCCGTCGTAGTTCGGCCCGAAATCGACCGTTTCCTTGTCCAGGTCGGCCAACAGCTCGTGGCCGATTCGGGCCATGCGGATTTCCGTATAACGCATCGCCGCGGCATTGTCGCCGTCGACCGAACCAAAGTTCCCCTGGCCGTCGACCAGCATGTAGCGCAGCGAAAAATCCTGCGCCATGCGGACGATCGTGTCATAGACCGCGGTATCGCCGTGCGGGTGATACTTACCGATCACGTCACCGACGATGCGCGCGGATTTCTTGTAGGCCTTGTTCCAGTCGTTGTTGAGTTCGTGCATGGCGAACAGCACGCGCCGATGCACCGGCTTGAGTCCGTCGCGGACATCTGGCAGGGCACGGCCGACGATTACGCTCATGGCGTAATCCAGGTAGGAGTGGCGCATCTCCTCTTCCAGGCTGATCGGCAGGGTTTCTTTGGCAAACGTGTTCGTCATTGTCCGAATATCCGCAGGGTAGCTGGCAATCGCGCCATGCAAAATCGAGTGATTTTAACATGGCCGGCATCCCGATCCCTGCCCTCTTTCAAGGCTGTCAAATTCCTTGGATGCGAGCCCTTGGAAGATTGTATCCAGCGCCGTTTTGTGCTTAAATTCAACTGATTTGAATGCGCAGCAGCGCACCTCTGCTGCACGCCATCAACCACAAGGGGAGAGAAAAAATCGTGAATAGGATTATCGCCGGAGCATCAGTTGTTGCCATGCTGTGTTCAACCCTGGGTATCGCAACCGCACAGGCTCAAACCAAGGACATTGTCCTGAAGGACGCAATTACGGGCTACGCCGTCGACCAACGCAACGTGGTCGTCAGGAGCGGCACCGGCCTGTGCTGGCGCAGCGGGTCCTGGACACCGGCGATGGCCATTGCGGAATGCGATCCAGATTTGGTCAAGAAACCTGCGCCCGCGCCCGCGAAGGTCGCGCCCACGGCCCCTAAGCCGGCATCTGCGCCGGCGGCGGCACCGGCCCCAGCCAAGTCGAAAGTTATCACCCTTGCCGCAACGGAGTTGTTCGACTTCAACAAAGCCGTGTTAAAACCTGCCGCGAAGACTGAAATCGACCAGAAAGTCATCGGAAAACTGGCCAGTGTCGGCAAGATCAAGCTAATATTGGTGGGTGGCCATACCGATCGCATCGGATCGGCCGCATACAACCAGAAGCTGTCGGAAAAACGCGCCGAGGCCGTCAAGGCTTACCTGGTCTCTAAGGGTATCGACGGCAAGATCATCGAGACGCTTGGATTCGGCAAGACCACTCCGGCCCAAGGCGTGCCAAAGTGCGATGACAAGCTTCCGCGTGCCAAGCTGATTGCCTGCCTCGAACCGCATCGCCGTGTGACTGTCGAAGTACAAGCGGCCGCGAAGTAATCAGGCTCTGGCATTGAACCGTTTTCACCTAACCCCGCCACGGCGGGGTTTTTTATGCAACCTTCCCTGACTGTCGATACCCTCGTCGAAGCCCGCTGGGTTATCCCCATCGAGCCGCTCGGAGTAACGTTCGAACACCATGCCGTGGCCATCGAAGCGGGGCGTATTACTGCCCTGCTGCCGATTGAACAGGCGCGAACCCGCTTCCAGGCGCGCAGCACCGTGCGCCTGCCGCATCACGTGCTGCTGCCGGGCTTGATCAACCTGCATACGCATGCCGCCATGAGCCTGTTGCGAGGCTATGCCGATGACATTTCGCTGATGGACTGGCTCAATCGGCGGATATGGCCGGCGGAAGCCAAACATGTGTCGGGCGCGTTTGTCAGGGACGGCACGTTGCTGGCCGGCGCGGAGATGCTGCGCGGCGGGGTCACCTGCTTCAATGACATGTACTTTCACCCCGAAGCAGCCGCCGAAGCAGCTCTCCGCTTGGGCATGCGCGCTTCGCTGGGCATTGTGGCAATAGAATTCCCGACGGCCTACGCCGCCGACGCCGATGATTACCTGAGCAAGGGTATTGCCGCACGTGACGCCTTGCTTGATGAGCCGCTGATCTCCTTCTGCATGGCCCCGCATGCCCCATACACGGTCACCGACCGGAGTTTC
>JBAYJH010000040.1:0-24413 GCA_041665185.1 Sterolibacterium sp. | reverse complement strand
TGATGCGCGCGGATTCCCCCACTGGTTACTTTCACTGCGGGGATTGGAAGATTTTTCAGAAGAAAATTGGCGGCACTCCAAGTCGCTGACCGAGACCCCAGTGGTTCAAAGTGGCACAAATATGGAACAGGTCCGGTTCGGTGGAAGACTCACCGACCAGCGTATAGGTTGAACCGCTCTTTGTCAGGACCGTTGAGTCATTGATCGCGATCACCATGGACGTCATCCACGACGAATGCTCGGCCTCATTGAAGCCGATCAGGGACACACCCGACCATTGACTCTCGCTCAATGCGAAGGTGATAAAGCACCAGTCTGCGATTTCTCCTGTAACCGTGCCATTGGAGATAGTCCCCTGTAGGGCCGCCAGTTCCGCCTCCGTGCTCAGGTACAACCTCGCCCTATCCTTGTTCGTGCGAATCACGTCATCAAGGGATGTGGGGGTGATCTTCTCGAGTTGTTGTGCGATAGCTTCCGATATTTCCGCCATGATGAGATTCCCTTCCGCAGACGAGCCATTCGAGATTCTCACCGCCTCAGGCTTACCCTGCAAAACAATAACACTCACCTTGCCAACTTGATGTCAGCCGGCCTCTGTTCGAAATACAACTCCAAGGCCTCTTTCAAGTTGGCCACGGCTTCGGCTTCGGTATCTCCATCACTGGCTACCTCCACGCCAAGGCAGCGCGCGACGAAGGCACCGTCTTCGGGAAGAACTACATATCTCAGTTCGCGTTCCATGGGATTGGTTTGTTGGTGGGAATCAGTTATTCGAGGATTAAAATGGCTCTCCGGGCGGACTCAGAGGACATATGAAGCGCGCTAAGAAGCGATTGTCGCCAATTCTGGCACAGTTGGTCACGAGCACACGCAGGGCCAACCGTGCGATGACGAAAGCCATCGCAACGGTTGACGCATCGAACAAAAGACTTACGAGACGCAAACCAAAATACTCCCTTGACGAGCTACTGGCTCAGATCCCACCGGGTGATCACAACCTCTTTAAGGAATGGGATACGGGGCCACCCGTCGGAAAAGAGATTTGGTAATAAGCCGGAACTTGAAGTCACAATTTGTGACCTCAAGTGGGCAAGGTGAGTGTTTTTGTTATTCCACGACCACCCTACTCCGGCACCAAATACCATTTACCAACTTACGGCGAACACCCTGCCATGGACGTGAAGGATGAAGTCGCTCCAATATCCAGGAGCGCCCCTGCTGTCGCCGTCCCCAAGACCCAGGTGTGATTGTCGGCAGTCGAGGTGGCCAAATAGTTGCCGGTACCTGAATAGAACCGGAAATAGTACGGCGGCAAGGTGACCGATGCTGATCCGGCAGGCGCAAATAGCTGCGGGTAGGTCGTCTCAGCCCAGTTGAAGAAGCAGTCCTCCGGAGACGGCTTGGCAGTTGGCGTGAAACTCGCTGTCACCGCTCTAGGCGCGCTCATCACGACGGTGCAGGTTCCAGTTCCAGTGCAGTCGCCACTCCATCCAGCAAAAGAACTCCCCGCCGAAGGTGTCGCCGTGAGCGTAGCGCTCACGCCGCTGTAAAAGGAGGCCCCGCAGGTCTGCGTGCAGTTGATGCCTCCTGGATTGCTAGCGACGCTACCGGACCCTGTGCCGGAAATACTGACACTGAGAGCCGATGCCAATGGCGCCGGGGAAACGGATGTGGAGGGGCTGGAAGCCGCACCCATACCTGCCGCGTTAGCTGCCGTGACGGTGAACGAGTAACTCACGCCGTTACTCAATCCCGTTACGGTGATTGGAGATGCCGTACCTGACGCCACTATGTTGCCCGGCATCGCGGTGACGGTATATCCGCTAATGGGGCTGCCGCCATTACTACCTGGAGCGGAAAAGCTCACCGCCGCCTGGCCATTGCCGGGAACGGCAGCGACATTCGTCGGAGCGTCTGGAATCGTAAACGGGGTAACGCTCACGGCGCCGGAAGGAGTGCTTGCACCCACAGAATTGGAGGCGGTGACCGAGCAGCTATAAGCGGTTCCATTCGTCAAACCGGTCACCGTGATCGGCGAGGATGTTCCGGTGGCCGCACTGCTCCCGCAGGTGACGGTGTAACCGCTGATGGCCAAGCCCCCTGAATTGGCTGGGGCGGTAAATGTGACGTTGGCACTGCCAATACCGGGCGTGGCTGCCCCGATGGTCGGTGCGTCGGGGACGTCAAACGGGATAACACTGTTGGAAGTGGCGGAAGGGGCTCCGGTCCCTTCGGCATTCGTTGCGGTGACGGTAAATGTATAGGACGTGCCCTTCTTCAAGCCGGTAACGGTATGGGTGAGCCCGGTCGTCCCCCCGTTACTGTCCACGCCGCCCGATGGGTTTGAAGTGACGGCGTAGCCACTGATGGCAATGCCGCCGGTACTCGTCGGTGCGGAGAAGCTTAACGTCGCCTGACTCCTGCCCGCGGTCGCGGTGGCATTGGTCGGGCTTCCGGGAATATCTGCCAGGACGAACTTCGGTGACAATACATTGGTCGACGATCCGTCGCCCACTTCGCCTTTCGTATTGTCGCCCCAGGCATAGAAGCCGCCATTGGCGTTGAGGGCGATGCTGTGGTTGCCGCCTGCCGAGATGGCCGTGTAGCATTGGCCGGTGTCGACATTCTTGGGCGACAAGACGTCGCTGACCGTACCGTCCCCAAGATTGCCGTAGGAGTTCAGCCCCCAAGCCGCGAGCGTGCCGTCGCTGCCAAGCGCCACGGTATGATAGGAGCCGGTTGATATCGTCTGATAGGTATACGCGAGAAGTTTTGGAGACAAGCTTTCGGTGCCGGTTCCATCACCGAATACGCCGCGTGTATTGGCGCCCCAGGCGTAAACACTGTTTCCCTTAAGCGCCAGGGTATGGCTGTAGAACGTGGAAACAGCGGAATAGCCTTGCCCAATCAGGGTTGGCGTAGTGACGTTGCTGCCCTTGGTCCCAAGTCCGAGTTGCCCATTGGTATTGTTCCCCCAACCCCAGAGGCTTCCATCGGTTCTGAGTGCCAGGGCATGGTATTGGTCGGCCGATACCGCCGCGTAGATTTCGCCGCTGTGGCTGATTTGCTGCGGAGAGTCCAGGGTG
Source organism: Sterolibacterium sp. (assembly GCA_041665185.1). Classification (GTDB taxonomy): domain Bacteria; phylum Pseudomonadota; class Gammaproteobacteria; order Burkholderiales; family Rhodocyclaceae; genus JACRAR01. The sequence goes on along the minus strand of JBAYJH010000040.1, from coordinate 21,327 downwards.
CCCCTTCCGGTTGCACCCAACTCGCCGAAGGAATTGCTGCCCCAGGTCCACAGGCTGCCGTCAGTCTTGATTCCGACCACAAAATCCAGCCCCGCCGCGACCGACGCGTAGCCGGAGCCGATCAGCTTCGGCGTCGGGCTGCTGATGACGGCCTTCTTGTCTCCGAAGATACCGAACGAATTGAGGCCCCAGGCATACAGGCTGCCGTCGTCCTTTAGTCCAATCGTGAAGTATTCCGCGGCAACCACCGACTTGTAGCCCGTCCCAATCTTGACTGGCGACGATTTGGCCGGTGTCGCGATGGTGCCGTCCCCAATCTGGCCCTTGCTGTTGTCGCCCCAGACCCAAAGGCTGCCATCCAATCTCACCACCGCGCTGGTTTCGTAGCCGGCGGAAAGGACGGGCTGGGTTGCTTGTGCTGAACCCAACGAGAGCGCGGAAAGGATCAGCAGGACGAAGGCACGAACCGTGGTTGCGTTTTGAGACATTTCTTTCCCTCTCCCGGAGTAGGTGCGAAACGGATTTCAGGTATGTGCGAATGACCTGCTAGTCATGTGAAACGACCATAGTGGCCGTGACCACTAATGGGTTCCGCCGATTCGCAGGAGTCGCTGTTAGGCCGAGAACGTGGCTCGTGCCGTAATTCGCGACAGAGCCCCCGAGCCAAGTTTTACCATGACTAGATAATGGTTTTATTCTACGAATATCGTAGAGACTTGGCAACAGCAAACTACGAATATCGCAGGATGCGTAGATCTACTACTCCTGCGTCTCTGTTTGGGATTCGCCTTCGCGCGGCAAGGGAGCATGCGAATTTACCCCAGGATCGTCTCGGCGCCGATATTGGCATCGACGAGAGTTGTGCGAGCGCCAGGATAAGCAGATATGAGACCGGGGTTCATCAACCACCGTATGCACTTGCCCAAAAGTTGGCAACTGCGCTGAAAGTACCGACGGCCTACCTCTATTGCGAGGATGACGACCTCGCGGCGCTCATCTTAAAATGGGGAACGCTCGGTCGGCGGAAACGCCAACGTTTGCAGGAAGCTATGAAATCTTTGGCAGATTGACCCAGCGATGATCGGGATCACGCAAAACGCGTCGATCAACAAATCGTCTAAATGTTGTCTGCTGCCACGTTCCGTTCGCCACACACAATGCCGCCAATATAGTTCGGGTGATGGGCCCGCACACCTCGGCAAATGGTATGAGATATCCTCGGAGCGACTGAGAAGATATCCAATCTTACGGATGGATTGAATGACCGACTCCCCAAGGCTTTCCCCTATCCGAAGACCATGCCCTGGAACCCGCGTGAGCCGCGCGTCTAGCTGTCCAACACTCGTCTGTTGTCCTATCCGAACCAGTCAAGCTGCCTGACCATCGAGGTCGCGGCAGGCCACTGGAAGATTCAGGGGGCTCAGGACCGATTCAGACGGCAAGAAAGCATTCGAGCTACCGCGACCAAGGGCGCGAAATACAGGCGCGGGGCTTGTCTGGCGGCAACGAGGCACTCAGCCCAGATTTCATTCAGGAGGTTCATAAGAAGTTGGAAGTGATGATCATCCGACCATCATACGCCCCGGACCCGACCTGTTTTGAGAATAGTTTTTCAGAAATGGTCGAGGTGATTCTCTATGCTGCTTCTGCCGGATCGTGTTCGCGAATGCCGAGAATCTGGTCCGGATTGCCAACCCTTGTGGAGGAATCAAGCGATGAGTGTTTTTGAGAAGATTTTGCGGCGGCGTCCGGCGTCGACATTACGGGACGAACCGATTTATGCGGCCCCCTTGCGCGAGGGAGACTTCGAGGGGGCGGTGGTGCCATTGCGCGAGGCGATCAAGTATGAGGATCCGGTGGCGATGACCGCGTATGCCGCAATGTTGGCGGTGGGCCGCGGGATGGAACAGGATTTTGAGGAGGCCGCGCTTTGGTTCCGTCAGGCGGCGGTGCGCGGAGACGTGAATGGTCAACTGGCTATCGGGGCGTGTCTGGCCACCGGCCTCGGCACGCCGCGCAATGATGATGAGGCGGCATTCTGGCTCTACCAGGCCGGGAAACGGAATAACCTGGCGGCGATCGATTTACTTTCTACGCTGGTCTGGCGCGACCAGGCTCTGATCGGGAGACACTTTTCAAAAACGGAATTTCATCAGTTGCTGAAGAAGGCGCACCGGCCTGGTGAGGCTGCTCTCCATTGAAGGAAGCCGAGTTTTTGATCTGGGTGAGCGGAATACGATGTTCGATTGCGTTGGGATCCTGAAACGCAATTTCATTGGCGCAAGCAAAAGCGATGGCGGTTGGGTCAAAACACTGTTTTTTGGGAATCACGAAACAGTGTTTTTTCTATCGATGCTGTTTTGCCGCGCGCTAAGTGCTTGATATTACCGCTCCAGAGTTTGATGGAATGCGTGCTTTCTATTGCTCAACCCCGAGCGGTTTTTTGTGGGAGTCCGGACCCGGTGGACGGCGACTGCCGGTCGATGCCGCTTAACAACGCAGCAACTATTCCTTGAAGCGACGTCCTCGTTGACTGGCATCACGATTTTGCACAAAGGACATCACTGGAACGCCATACCCACAGCTCGTCATCGTTCTCTCGACAGCGAGTTCGATTACCTGGCGAGGAGCCCCTTTCTGCTCGGGATTGAGTGACTGTAACCGGTCCGCATACTCGCATTCGGACATGGCAATGACATTGCCATTCCCGTACAAGCGCACTATGGCTGCGTCCGTCTCGTCAAATGAACATACCATCAAAGTCATAGGACCACCTGCGGCAACATGGCGTTGAGTTTCATTGCCGCTACCGTGATAGTCCAAGAATGCAATGCGGTTTGGCGACAACAACAACAGCTTGCCACCTCTGGGCGATACATTGACGGGTCCTTCGCCGTTTCCACCCGAAAGTAAATTCGGATCCGCGCTGGCAACGAAAAATACGAACGCCGAATCGAGAAGATCCGCTTGCCCTCTAGTTACTGCGGTGTACCAGTTGGCCATGAAAGTTCCACAACTGCTGACGTTGATCGGGGATGAACTCTTGCCACAGGCGCCATTTGATGAAGCCGTTTGGGCGATGGTTTTACTAAGTAGCCTCAGATTATACGAAAACGAATGCAAAACTGGGCTGCCCGAAAATGGCGGCGGTGAAGCAAACTCGCAATTCGTCGCTCTTGGCGGCTAACGCGCCGTGGTGATAGTCCGCTGTAGCGAGGCAACGGTCAGATGCTCGCCTATACACTGCCCTGGTGCGGCTCAGTGCGCCGATGTGCGGCGCCTGAAATGTTGCCTGCCCGTCATGGAGCAAACGACCTCGTCCCGTTGGTTGAGTACGTCCCAGCGGAATTTCACAGTGCCTCGGGTCAGGTCCTTCTGCGATGGCGTCTGCTCGAGTACCTTCGCATGCAGCCTTAGTGCGTCGCCGGGACGCACCGGTTTCAACCAGCGTAGTTCATCGAGCCCGGGGGATCCGATACATGATGTCTGGAGCAGGTAGCCGTCGCACATGAGCCGCATCGCTACGCTACAGGTCTGCCAGCCGCTGGCAATGAGTCCACCAAAGGGCGAGGACTTCGCTGTCTCTTCGTCGGTATGATACGTCTGCGGATCATACTCGTGCGCAAATGTCGTGATCTGTTCTACCGAAAGCGTTCGCGTCGGCGATTCATACTCCCAGTCTGGCACGAAGTCTTCCCAAAAATACTTGATTGTGGTCATCGTCGAGGCTCGCAAGCTTGGCTGGTGATTCAACCTGAAAAGAATCGTCGCAGTGGAGAGCGACGCAGTAATTATATGCGAACGCCGGTTTGCAGGTCCGGCAAGACCGGCTCGTGTTAGCGCGGCATGCCACCGTTCCGGTTGCGTATCGCGCTTTGGCAATCGAGGACCGCGTTCTGATGGGGTCACTTACCTAACCCTTTGTCATGAGGAAGTTTTAGCCTCGGAACCCGACGCTTGGGGACATCAGTTTTCTAATCTCTGTGGGACCAGAATTGGCCCTTCCCGACTGTCATCAGACGATCGAAACCGACTTTGCATAATGGCCGAACTGGGACACGTAAGTGATCGCGGCCGTCGTTCAACAAGCGGTCTTCACCCGCAACGAGCGTTGTGACTGGTCAAGGTTATGGTCGCGCGCGAAGGATGGGGGATAAGGAACTGAGAGCTGTCGCTTGGGGGTATTGATGACGCGCCGCTCAGAAAGGCGGCGGGCAGTCAAGGCACAGCGGCGCGCCCGTTTCGGGATGGCCGAGTTCGATCTGGCAGGCGTGCAGCATGAGACGCTCCGCCTTGGCGCAGGATGCCGGCGTGCCGTAGAAGTCGTCGCCGAGGATGGGATGGCCCATCGCTTCCATGTGCACTCGTAATTGGTGCGAACGCCCGGTGATGGGCTCGAGCTCGATGCGCGACACCGCGCAGGAAGTGCCGATGTCGAGTACGCGATAGCGGGTCAGGCTCGGCCGGCCCATGGCATGATCGACTCTCTGCTTCGGACGGTTGATCAAATCGACACTAATGGGCAACTCAATTTCGCCCGTGGCGGCAGTCGTCCAGTGCCCGTCGACCAAGGCCTGGTAGCGCTTGCGTACCTTGCGCTCCTGAAACAAGATGCTTAGTTCGCGCTGCGCCTTAGCGCCGCGCCCCATGACGACAATGCCCGAAGTGCCCATGTCCAGGCGATGAACGATCAGGGCGTCGGGAAACTCGGCCTGCACCCGGCGCGACAGGCAGTCCTCCTTGTCGGCGCCGCGCCCTGGCACGCTCAGCAACCCGCTGGGTTTGTTGACAACGATCAGCTGCTCCGAGAGATAGAGGAGAGAGAGCCCCCGGTGCGCAGGCGGAAGGTAGGGAGTGGATGCCATGCAGAGGATTGTCTCATTGAGATGCTACTCGCAGCATCCTCGAGGCACCCGATTGGTTTATTTCACCGCCCCCACCAACCACAACGCTTTCGACGCTACCAGCGGCGGCAACGTGCTGGTTCCGCCATCTCACCAGCGTCTACATAGTCGAACCAGAGAGGTTAGGCTGCTGGTCAGCGTATGTGGGAATCGGCTTTCGTCTTCGCCATCGCGTTCACGTCGTCCTCGAAATGCTTGACAGCGATCAGATAGCTCTTTAGATCCTGACTCGAGAACTCTGGCGGCGTCCTCGGTACTGCCACAAAGGAAAGCTTGTTCGGCTCGGCCGATCTGTCGGTCGCTCGAGCCCGTTCCAACTTCATTTTCCCAAGGAAGATGTCGCAATCGTTTCGGTCTGCATGAGCGGAAAAGTACTGATAGAGACGGGTCGCCTTTATCTGCTCAATGTCAGCAAATACTGTTTCCGGCACCTTTGAGCTGAAAAGAGCCAGAGTCTTGTCGACTGTTTGATTCCCCAATCGAATCTCCGCACAGACGTCGAATCCAAGTGATTTTGCGGCTTCTTCAGGATAAGTGATTACGCCCGGCATACCGTGCATCATGTCTTGCCTGGAAGCGCTATGAAGCATGAATTCGTCTAGCATCAACTCGTATGGGAGGACCGGCAGATAGCTGCCGCCAAGCGCAGCTTCATATGTAGAGTCGAGCGCTCCACGAAACCTCGCAGCCGCAAGTGAAAATTTCTGAGCAGCGAGCCTAACCGATGGCAGGTCCCAACTTTCCTTGCGCTGGTCGCTGACTCGCTTGGTCACTAGCGCCAGGGGGCGAGGTAGCGAAGACGAGTAGGCGCCTATGACCGCGGCCGAAAACCTCTCTCGTGACTTCTTCTTTTCGTCGGGACTTGTTTGTTCCTCTTGGATAGCACGGCAATTCCACGACATCAGGGTCAGCAGCACCCGCGACTTGTTTGCGTCGGGGAAGTCCGCCAACAGCTTCTTGGTCTCGGTGCGCAAATTCGCGTCGATCTCGCCACTTGCGAGCTTCCGCAGACCCGTTACACCAATTTTTCCGCCCACGTCAAAGTCAGACACATCAACCTGGGGATACGAATTGCACTCAATCGGTCTTTTTGGATTAACCGAACTTGATTCGGCCTTGGATCCAGCCGAAAATACCATCGACGCAAGCGCCAAAACAGCGATTACCACCATCCCCTTGGTCTTCCACATGTTTTCTCCATAACCATCTTAAAACCATTTAGGCAATCACCGGCGTTGCCGGTCTGCTCTTATTCATATAGCTGCGCGAACTATTTCCCGGCAAAGATTGCAGCCAGCAAACCAATGATCGCTGCGCCGCCAAGGAATGCGAGTCCTTCTTCGTCGATACCGCTTGGGCTAGCCCGCTGCGGCGTCACCTGAACGCCCTGCTGGATGAGCGTCTGAACACCCTGGTCAGCAATCCGCAGTATCTCGCTCGGAGCTACCCCTAGTTCTCTCGCTACGAACCCGAGTTGCTCGACGGTAATGGGAATAGTGCCATTCTCAATTCGTGACCACGTCGGCTGGCCAATGCCGACGGCGCGGGCCATGCTGGCCTGATCGAGTTGCCGTTGAGTACGAAGGTGCTTGAGGACACTGCCGACGATCGATGGATAACTGACGGCCGGTCGCACGGCTGGTGTTGACGTATGCGTGTAATGCATATACTATTTTTTGAGAATAATGTTTTATTTCGTATAACCCATGATACTTGAAAGGAGCTTCAATGGTGACGCTCGCCCCAGGCTACACAATCGGCGTTCAAGTCGGCCCGATAACTCACGTCGGGATCGTCTCCGATAAATATGTTAATGGCGTTCCAATGGTTATCTCGAATTCTCGACGTACAGGCGGGGTAGCCGAAGAACCCTTGAACATTTTCCAGGGTGGGTACGCGCTCGTTGATGTTGCGCAGGCGACTGCCTCAATGCCGGTTTGGCAGGTTCTTCTTCGTGCTCGCTCGATGATCGGTTCGCGATGGAATCTGTTTTCCTGGAACTGCGAACATTTTGTCAATTGGGCATATGGCTTTGAGGCGAAGAGTCGGCAACTTGACCAGGCATCGGCGTTCGCTGGAGTCGCCTTATTGCTCGTAGGCCTCGCACGAGCATAGCTTTCGTTTAGCAAGGCCTAGAAGGAAGCGCATCGTTACGCCGCCTTGATCGTATGAACTTCAAACGCTACTTTTAGCCAATGGCGCACGGCACCGAAAATCGCCGCCAAGTTGTCCATGCTTGGATTGCCCTTGGGCGAAAGCATCCGATGCAGACTCTTGCTCGGTTTTTCGGTTACCTCGGCAAGTTGCTCGAACCCGATGGTGGCGTTGACGAGATCACGCAGAATGAGACGAGCCGTCTCGGGTTCTCCGCTCAGAAACAGGGTGGCGGCTTCATCGAGAAGCGCCGTGGCAAACTGGGGATCGCGCTCGACGCGCTCGACGACGGTTTGCTTGAAGTTGCGAGTCAGTGCCATGTGATCACCGTTTTCCTTTCTTCGCTGCGGCCAGGGCCTTCTTTCTATCCTTGTACTCTGCGTGCAACGCCCTGGCCTGATCGATGTCTTTTTGCTGTCCGCGTTTCGTGCCACCACCAAACAGGATGATGAGCGTTTCGCCATCTTTCGCCAGATAGATGCGGTACCCCGGTCCCCAGTCAATGACGTACTCGCCGATTCCGGCAAACCATTTCACGCTTGAAGTATTGCCAAGCTCCAGTCGCAACTTGGCTGTCACCACCTTTGCCGCAGCCTGAGCATCCAGGCTATCGAACCACGACTTGTAGGGATTCGAGCCGTCCGTGGGCAGGTATTCCTCAACCGTGATTTTCATATTCATATAGTAACGTATTAGTTACCAATAGACAAGGCAAACCGGACGGTTTTCTGGCCGACATCGCAACGTTCGCCGCCGCCTTCGAGAGATCGAAGTCCACGGTCAAAGAAGTTGAAAAGCGCCGCACGGCGAAAATCGCGGCGGCCAAATAACCCACTCATCCGGAAAAACCTGTCTCCCCTATGTCTCCCTGCGGATACCGGTTTTCGCCCCTTGTGGCGGGTTTTCGGCCCGGAGAGGGCCCACACGGGAAGCCTTGCGGTAATGTGGCCCAAAGTGTCAAAACGCTAGCTGAAAACGACCCAAATGAGTTTTGCGGGAGTGCCGGAGAGGGAGCCTGCAGGGAAACCGGTTGCTGCGATTGCGAGTCGAGGGATTTGAAGAAGCTAATTCCGGTGTCCGGGACTGTGAAGGTAACCCAAAGTGAAACGGCCGGGGAGCGGCCGACGTAAAAGCCGGCGATGCCCCAGCTGAGCCCCATGCCATGGGATGTCAGCCGTCACCACCGGTGTGCTGGTCAGCGATATTCAGTGCTAGCAGAAAAGGCGCCGCCCGACCGAGCAGCGCCGAACTTCATCAGCCCACGTAGTAGCTGTCGTCGACGGCCGCACTGATGTCGAGCTCCATGTGGCGCACGCACCGGCGCCCGACCTTGGTGAAGCGAACAACACCGTCGATATTAATGGCGTCGCCGCTAAACGGCTTTTCGGGATCCTGATCCAGTTGCACTTGGCCGCTTACGGGAACCTCCCAGAAATCCTGGGCGTCCGCCACGCTATCCACCGGCTCCTCGAACTCCGGATCGATGTCGCCGTTGTCGGCGTTCGTCTCCGCAATTGCGCTGGCAACGCGCCCGTCTTCGATGAGAATCTTCGTCATGACGTCGGGGCGAATCTCGTCAGCGAAGTCTTCGAAGGAGCTGACCGCCACGATCGGCGCCGCCGTCTTATTGAAAATCGGGATGATTTCGATCACCGGGAAGGGCGTGACGCCGAGTGCGGCAGCGCGGCTCTTCATGGCGGCCGTATCAAGCAGAACGTAGTCGGCGGCATCGATACCGGGATCTTCTTCCGGAGAAGCCTGGTAAGCCGCCAAGCTGCCGTAACCAAAACCGGAAGCGATGATCTCTTGGATCTTGCCGCGCGAAACGGTCATGCCGACGGACTTGAAGGCCTGCTGGATCGCGTACGAGGTTTTTTGAAGCGTAGTCATGGTGACTCCAAATAGGTGCCGGGCGATGACCGATTACGCGCATCCGACACTGGGAGTACCCAAGACAAAGGGAAAGTGCGTTTGCTTGCGATGCTGTTTTACCTGTTTTGAGCCGGTCACAACTCAGGCTGGCGCCAGATCCGAATACTAAACGAAACGGCTGGGCGATACAAGTTGTTGTTCGAATCACCGGCTCCACAGGTCCATGAGGGTAATTCCCGCTCATGGCGGCAACCGAGTCGACGACCGCAAGTATTTCCACTGAACTCCGGAAACCAGCAAAGCCACCGAGCGCAGTTCACTATGGCAGTTATGCGATCATCCCTAAGGTCATGCTACCGCCCGATTCAAGGTCAAGGCTATCGAGAGAATTGCCGGTCCCAACATCTTTACCCGGACCGGAGGCAGGTGCCAGCTCTTTCCTCACTTTTTGCGCTGCCGGTCCGACTTGTGCTGGTTCTTGAGATGTCCCCCCAGCAATCAACCCATCGGATAAGGCCCCCCGCCGCAAGAAATAGCAAACGCGTCTTGCACGGCCTGTCCCCGTTCGCGAGCTCAAATCTTTGAACAACTCCGGATCCTCGTCTTCATAGACGGTACAGGTCAGTCGAACAGATCTCCTTTCTGAAGACAATCCAATCCCCTTTCTAAGTATTGTCCGTAGGCAGGTTAAGCAGCAACGCCGGATACGGCCCTGGATAGTGACCTGGCAAGCGATTCACCGACCATATGAAATCCGCGCACGTTTCCCATGGCCGAATCATCGAGAAGGATAAGGTTGTGGTTTGGGAACTTTTGGCTAATTGCCTGCCGGTAGAAGGGCGCACCTCCTCCCGTAAGGATGATCAAGTCGATGTCGGCGGCATCCTGAAGAGCGCTCTTCAGCTTATCCGCAGCATCCCGGATGACGGATTCCCCCATCTTCTGCGCCGCATCGAGTTTCACCGGTTTCCCATACATGGTGAATTTCGAACCGGTCATTAGAGCCGCGTCGATGCGCCGCATGATGGATGATTCAGTTGCGGTCGAATCGATTGTCTTGATGACCTCCTTGGCCATGGCGTTGATGACCGACGACATGCCGCGCATCGCCGCACCGTATTGCCGGGTGCTTTTGCCATGACAGACGAGCCAGTCAAAAGTGTTGTAGCCAACATCCACCACCAGGGCGACCGGATAGCTCGTGCCGGCTTTGGCAGAAGAGATGTGTTTCATATACGACCCAAATGGTTGCGGGTATATCTCGCATCGCCTCACTTCAATCTTTTTGCCGCTTGAGTTGATGGTATGGGGGCCGGTGAACTGGTCGGCGAGAGTGTTCTTGTACTTGGTAAAGGTGTTCAACGGCAGTCCGAGGATGAGGATGTCGATGAAGTTGTCAGGGATATCCTGGGCAATGTAGTTCAAGGCCCCATAGAGGCGCGCCCGGTAGGCGTCTGAAATTGCAAAGTTGAGGTCCATCACGGTCCCCTCGAAATTCGGATCGATAGCCGCCATAACTTCCTTGCCGACCTCATATTGCCGGTCTTCAATGCCAACAACAAAGGTGTTGCGCTGCTGCATAAAGCTGGCATTGATGTACATGTGAGATGTGTATGGGGGAGACAGCGACGGGAACCGGTCGCATAGCACCTCCCCGTTCGCGCCCAGTCCTAGCGAATATTTCACATGTCCGTAGCCAACATCCACCGCCCGCACAATCATCTTCTTCATTGCGTCCTCCCAAAAGTTGATCGTATTCTGGCAAATTGCAACCGCATGGACTGACTTAATCCCCCTCGAAATCGAGGCAGATGGAGCGGAAATGGATTCAACTTCGTCTCAGAGTGCTGTGAGAGCACTGGTTGAGTGCTGCCGCAGCACTTTGCACGCTAACCCACCCTTGAGATCGTGCCTATAAGTGCTGCGAGAGCGCTGGTTGCGTGCTGTGGTAGCACTCTCGTCCGCCGTAGCCAACGATTTATCGGGAAAAACTTGATGTTTCCAGCCAGCCAAAACTCACCTAACTTGCAGTGTCGGAAAAGGTGACGAAACGAGACAGTTTTCGAGACCCGCGTTTGAATTAGTTTTGCGGCCGGTTTTGAAAGTATTATCCGAGGAGACGCAAAATTTCACAAAAGTGAATTTGCTTTTTTTAAAAAAAGGTGTTCTAATTTTGCTAGCACTCGCACGAAGGTGCAGGGTACGTGAGCCCACCGCAAGGAAACCTCATGTTGTTTCGGGTCGAGCACCCGACACCTGGAGTTAGCTCCAGTATCACCGCCAAAATTGGCACCCCTTGGGAATGCGTTCCCACTTCCTGCCAGTAGCAGAGGCAGGCTTAGATCGACAGATCAAAAACTCAGAATCATGAGGACCTTTGTCGTCCCAAGTTTCTATCTGTCACCAAATATTCGAAAAGATGCATTCCTACTTGAGCCACTATGATGTGACTCAGTTTGACGTCGCCCCCGCCCTCCATAGCGAGCCAGCGCGTCAGATCAAAAAGGGAACCGGGCAGCGTTAAGCAGCTGCATAAACTTTCCTGGCGGACCGGCCGTGATCTTTTCACCCAGAACCTGCATGTCACTATGATGTGATGTGCGAGCGACAACAAGTGTTGTTGTCGTGGTTAGAGGATGTGCCATGTGTCTATGAGACCCTGGCGCATGAGTTCGTTTAAGAGGCGAACCTCCACTTCCCAGCAGAAATGCCGGGCTGTAGGACCCACCCTGTTTCATCTCTCTTACCACCCCACGCTACCGCCAAACTGAATTCGAATTCTTGAGGCTCCCGACCGCTCAGTCGAGGCCAACCCATTGTGTGATCCGTCTTCCCTTGCCACGATTGAATGCGTCGTGCCCATGGTGTGACGTCCATAGGAGTTGCCATGAAGTGCAATGTTGTCCCCCTTAAACCGCAGTTTCAAAGCAGCATCCACGCGCATCAGCAACCGACACCGGCGGGCGTCGGGGCCTTGTCACGCCCGTTTGAGCTGATCGTCCATGAGTCCCCAGGCGACAACTGGGTGGAAATTCTTTCACCCAGAGGCGGGAACGAACCATTCTTGAAGGAGGTAACCCTATGAGTTCCAGACGCACCAGCCCATCCTTCGCGGCCGAATTGGACCGCATCATCGACATTCCAAACCGCAAGGTCTACGACGAGAGGGGTAACCCTATACGTGACTGCGCCCAATCGACCCGTGATTGCCGCCGCACAAAGATTCATCAGTTCTTCTGCGACCTGCGAGGGTTGGGCTATCGCTTGCCTAGCCCATTGTCACTGCGCACGAAGCATGTGGAGGCCCTGACCGAGCTGTGGCGCCAAAAGAACCTAGCCGCCCGCACCATCCATACCCAGTTGTCCATGCTCAGGGTGTTCTGCCATTGGATCAAGAAGCCCAACCTGGTCGCCGACATTGATCAATACTTCGATCCGGAGCAAGTGCATCGCTCTCTCGTTTGCACCGAGAACAAGGCGTGGCTGCCGAACGGCGTCCAGACTCCCGACATTATTGCCAAGGCCAAGGTGATGGATGTCATCATGGGGGTGATATTGGAACTCCAAGATAAGTTCGGGTTGCGGGTAAAGGAAGCCTTGGAACTCAGACCGATGATGAACTACGACCGGGTGAATATGCAGTTGCTCGTGGTGCAAGGAACAAAAGGCGGCAAACCACGCATCGTCCCTGTGAAAACGCCAGAACAACGCCAGGTGCTTGAAGCTGCCATTCAACTTGCTATGAAGAACGGCGGCCGAATTCGTTGGCCACGGATGACTTGGAAGCAGGCACAGCGGCGCTTCTACTACTTGGCAGGTAAACTGGGGATCACCAAAGAGCACCTCGGCATCACCTCACATGGGCTGCGGCACGGGTATTTGCAGAACGCCATAAAAGCGGAGACTGGCTTCCCTCCCCCAATCGAGGGGGGAGCCCCCCTTGGGAAGATCGATGCCCAGACTTATCGGGCGGCCCTGTATAAGGTTGCCCTTGCCGCCGGGCATGGGCGGATTGACGTGATGTGCCTATACGGGGGAAGCTACGGATACCGCCTGCGCAAATTCAAAACGCCGGCGGATCTGCCACAGCAGCCCCCTCGGGCTCCCTCCCAGGAGGCGATTCCGAATGAATACCTGTACTGAGGCCTTTGCCCGCCTTTCAAGCGGTGCGGGGACGGGGATCCCGGCAAGACCGGATTACCTAGAAGCACACCTATCTTGAAAGAGGTGCCAAATCCAGTGGTGATGGAACTCTGACGGTCAAGCGCCAGGCCCCGGAATGGTTCGCTCTCGTTTGCAGGGTGGCGCGCGGCATTGTTCACGCAAGTTTTATCTTCCCTATTGCATATATACGGTTGCCCTTCAGTACCCGCTGTGCTAACGTTTGTTAAAGACGTATAACACAATAGTCAAGGTTTAAACATGGTCGCTAAGAACTCTCAAGACTCAACGGAAATTGCCCGAGTGGCAATTCGGTGGCTGGCGGATCGATGTGATGGCGCGCGATCGGACGACAGTGCCGGTTTTAGCCAGGCGGATGTCCTGCTTGGCCATGCTTTGGCGGACAAGGAAATCTGGACACCGCGCGAGACCCTTGCTGCACTGAATCTCACCGTTAAGTACGGAAAACAGCTGTCTAAGGGTGGGGTCAATCTTGATGGCACCGACCTATTGCGGGCCGCCCTGCAAAAGAGCATTGGCGATCAGGGGCGCTTGCGTAAGCGCGACATTGTGACCGGCAAAATCTGGGTTGAGGAAAGTCGGATTCAGATCAGATCAGGATTTCACCGGCCACTGGTGGATGAGCAGCGCGAGTTGATTGGCGCCCGATGGGATGCGAATGCAAAGCAATGGTCCTGCGACCTTTGCGCAGAAAACGCAGCCAGTGTTGAGGACATGGCGCAGCGATATGGCCTTGTTCTGCAGACGCACAAGGAATGGGACGCACTGACTTCCATGCGTTCGGTCGTCATCGATGGCGACCGGCTCGTCATTCGCGGGGTCAATGCGAAAGCGATCATTAAGTCGCTGCCGGCGGCGGACGGGCAGCCGGAAAAGGATGAACGTGTATTTCGCGCAATCGAACGCCGTGACTTAACCGCCATTGCCATTCCATTGACCTCCTGGGTCGTACGGGAAGCGCTTCTTTGGCTTGACACGGCGGATGACGATAACTGCCGTCGGCTCGCCTGGGCGCGCGATCGGATCACGCAGCTCCTGCAGGACACATACCCACAGCTCTTAGTGAAGGAACGTCAAAATTTTGACCAAGCGAGCGCCATTGAGCTGCCGAATGCGCAAGCCACGTTTCCGTCCCTGCCACTAAAATTGGCTGACGGATTGATGCCCCACCAGTGGGTTGCCGTTCGTATGTTGTCGGACCACAAGCAATCGCTCCTTGCAGACGAACAAGGTCTTGGGAAAACCATTGAAATCATCGCAGCACTGGAAAACGTCCAGGCATTCCCTGCCGTGATCCTGGCGCCGGCAACGGCCTTGTTAAATTGGCGTGACGAAATCACTGCCTGGCTCCCTCATCGCAAGGTATCTGTCCGGGGTGGCGGGGTCGCCAAGAAGGATGAAGGCGGTCCGATTACTACAGCTGAGTTTATTGTCCTTAACTACGAATCCTTCGCCAAGTTCTCGGACGAACTAGAAACGATTCACCCGAAGGCACTGGTTGCCGATGAAGCCCAGTATCTCAAAGGCTACGATTCAGCGCGCACCGAAGCGGTCGTGGGATTTTGCCGCTCATCCGGGGTTGAGCGGATCATCGCTGCGACCGGAACGCCGGTGATGAATCGTCCGTCCGAGTTGTTAACGCTATTGACGCTATTGCCTTCAATGCTGACGGAATTGGGCGGATTTTGGCGCTTTGCTTCGCGCTATTGCCGTGCCATGTTGCGGCAAATGGGATTTAATTCAATTTGGGATTTTGGTGGCGCTGACAATCTCGGCGAGCTTGCCAATCGAATCTCCGAGACGGGTCGGTTCATTCGCCGCACCAAGACAGCTGTGTTGCCGGATCTGGCGCAGAAACAGCGCCAGCATATCGATGTCAAGATCGACAACCGCGGTGACTATGACGAGGCGCTAAACGATTTCAGTGAGTGGTTAAAGACGCATAACACACCACGCAAAAACAAAATGGCCAAACGTCCCAGTGATGATGAGACTATCCTGCAATCCGCAGCCACCTGGCTGGGTTGGGCTGCGGATGAAGTGGTTGGCATGTCAATGGACACCAATGCTCGGACCGAGGCGCTGCGTCGCATGACCGTGCTTCGTCAGCTGGCCGGCCGAGGGAAGATTGCTGCCGCCGTTGACTGGATCCGGGAGCGCGTTAAAGACGAAAAACTGGTTGTCTTCGCATACCACATCGAAGTACAACAAGCGCTCATCGAGCGGCTGGGGGGCGATCCGCTCACCATCACCGGCGACATGAGCCTTAAGGCAAGACACGCTGCGATCAAGCGCTTCCAGCAGGACCCAGCGGCACGACTGATAGTGTGTTCTTTGAAAGCAGCTCAGACAGCGATCACGCTGACCGCGGCAAGGTATGCGCTATTTGTCGAGCTGGACTGGACCCCCTCATCGTTGGCGCAAGCCGAAGATCGGATTCATCGGATTGGTCAAGACCGTGAGGTCAATATTGCGTACCTATGTGCCAGCAATACCTTTGATGAGCGGATGCTCGAGATTCTAGGCAATAAGCAAGTAATTATTGATGCGCTAACAACAAGAGCAGAATTTGGCTACCGCAAGGATGGACTACCGCGCCAGCAGTGTCCAGGCCCTGGCCGGCCTAGACTTGACCAGAAGACACGAGCCGCACGCCGAACCGCCAGCAAATCTGGCTGGCAGGCACGCAACCCTGATTACATGGCTGAGTACATGCGGAAGCGGCGGCTAATGCAACGCATAAAATCGGCGAGAGCACTTATCCATAACTTCGATGCAATCGAAAGACTTGGTGTCGCCGGCATGCAACGCGAACTTCACGATTGGACCTATGGACAGATCGAGTTTGAACGCGAGCTAAAAGTTGCTCGGGCAAAGGCAGAAAAAGCCAAGGCATTCCTGGCTACGAATTTGCCAATCGAGCTTGTCGGAAACTCCGGGGGCATTCACGTCGAGGAGTAATTTTCAACCAGATTTCAGCCCGAACAACTCACAATCGAACTTGCAAAGATTACTTGTGGGATCGAGAAGCGCAGGCGCAGGCGGGCGTCGGGGCCTCGCCGCGCCCGTTTGAACTGATCGGTGTCACCGCATACGGCCTACAGCACGGATATATGCAGGAATCATACGAAGATGTTACCAGCTTCCCGCCCCCAATCAAGGGGGCGCACTTGGGAAAATCGATGCCCAGACCAACCGGGCGGACCTGTATAAGGTTGCCCGGCTGGGCGGATCGACGTAATGTGCCGCTACGGAGGAAGCTACGGATACCGCCTGCGCAAATTCAAAACGCCGGCGGACCTGCCAAAGCAGCCCCCTCGGGCCCCCTCCCAGGAGTCGATTCCGAATTGGGTTGCGTCCGTTCGCAGGTTCCCGAACGAAAGTTAGCGTGTAGCCTGACCATCGACTGGCATCCAAGCCGCACCTGGTGAATTGAACGACGGTACCATGGAGCATCTACGATCGACCTCAACCCAGAACATCTCCGGACCTGCATGAAGCTCTAGCGGGACTGCTTTGACCCTCGGATCCCGATGAAGGACGATTTCAAAATTCACTTCATCCAGCAGCGACGACCGACCCTTGAGCGCTATGCGCAAGCATCATCGGCCCGACTCACGGTACTGCGGCAAGCAATTCCTGCCCTGGATAGCGAAGCCGATCAAAAAGCACTGGTGGCGGAAATTCGAAGCCTGGGCAAAAAGTGGGACCGAGAAACTCGGAGAGATGGCTACGATCGAGTCCTTCAACGCCGGACTTGAGGAGTTGCTACAGGATCCAAACTCAGCTGAGATATTGAGGGAATTGGCCTGGCGGCTTATACGTGGAAAGTGAACATAGTGTATGAAGGTAACGATTTACAGGGACCGTCTCACGGTCAAAGTACTAGCGTTGGTATCAACGCCAGTACTTATTCAATGGTGAGTAACCACTTACTACTTGGTTCATAGGTTACGCTTTACAGGGACCGAAAGGTTTGCTTCAGGTAACGCTTTACAGGAACCTATGCGCTTTGCAGTGTCCTTCCGCCAGGAAGAGAAAACACACAGATCTCCTTGTGTGCTTTTTTGATGTTAACACCTTAAACCTGTTAACGACCTCGTAGATCAGCCATTGGTGCGGCTTCCCGAGGACTAAGGTGATGGTTTGCAGGGACCGAGGTAACGGTTCACGGGGACCTTTAGGACTGAAGGTGACGCTTTACAGGGTGTTCAGGTAACGACCGACGGGGACCTTTTCCCTTCAGGTAACGGTTGGCAGGAACCACTGCTGGATAGGTGACGGTTTCCGGGAACCTCGGGTGATAGGTAACTGTTTGCGGGGATCAATGTTAAAGGTGACGCTTTACAGGGACCTTGCAAAGGTGACATTGTTCGGAGTACCTTTCCATTTGGGATAGGTAACAAGGGTGCAATCACTCTATCATGGCCACCAGAAAACGGCTACCCGTGGTTGTTGAGCAGACTGCGGACAGCTTCAAGAAAACCAATGAGGCAATCGGGCTTCGAGTCTCGAAGGGGCATCTTACCTTCATGAGCCGGAAGCTCTTCAACGTCATGGTACTGCATGCGCAGCGACTTGGCGCGCCCGGCATCAATGCGCCAATCGAAACCGCTACCTCACATAAATATTTCTGGGTCCCGGTGCCGGAGATATCCAGGGACGCGCACTACAACTCCAACGATACCAAGCTCCTCAAGGAAGTCGCAGAGGAGCTGCAGGATATCCGGATCATTTCGGAAACAGATCGTGAATGGACGTCCGAGCGGCTGATTGCGTCAGTAAAATTGGTGAATCCCGCCGGGCTGCATAAACGGGGCGGCAAGCTTTGGATGGGCTACGAGTTTCCAGCCGAGGTGCTCAACCTCGTCATGAATCCGAAAACCTACACCACCCTGACCCTGTACTACATGACGGTGCTAAGGACCGGGGCAGGCCTGGCGTTGTACGAGGTAGCCAGATCCAATTCGTGGAAAACAAGTGGCCTGACCGAGCGCAGGCCTTGGGAGGAATGGCGGGACTACCTTGAGGGGCAGGCCGGGGACGATATGCCGGACTGGCGAAAGCAGTACAAGTTTTTTAAGGATCGGGTCCTGAAGAAGGCGCTCATCGAGGTCAACACGCTGACCGATACCGAAATGGAACTTATCGAGTTCAAGGAGGGGAAGCGGGTCATTGATCTCCAGTTCAGAATTATCAAGAAGCCCCAGGCGAACCTGGATCTGTCCCCTCCCCCGCTGATCGATAGTCAAATCCTCGATCAATTGATGGCGCTCGGAATCGCCAAGCAGGAAGCGGAATCGATATATAGCACCAACGCCGAAGGCGACGTCCGGGATGCGATCGCCTATACGGTCGCCCGCCGAGACGATC
Source organism: Sterolibacterium sp. (assembly GCA_041665185.1). Classification (GTDB taxonomy): domain Bacteria; phylum Pseudomonadota; class Gammaproteobacteria; order Burkholderiales; family Rhodocyclaceae; genus JACRAR01. Next base: position 2,842 of record JBAYJH010000040.1, on the reverse strand, counting down.
CAAAACAACCGGAATTGAAAACACCGGCCGCCTACTTCAAGGAAGCACTTAAGGGCCGTTGGGGAGCGTCTAAACGGGCGCTGAAGGCGCCAAAAGCGGCAAAGCCTGCGCATACCCCTCCGTCTGCGCCAGAAACCGATCCAGGGCTCGAAAGACTACGAAAGGAAGCTTTGACGCGTTTTGATGCTCTCCCCTCCGCCGACCAAGACGCCCTGGTGTCCCAGTTTCGCCTGGACACCCCTGCTCTCTCCAGAATGAAGACTGGGACAGTCGCATTTAAGAAGGCCTTCGCCGGTTGGCTGTCCCGCAATTCCTGATCCAGTATAACGGAACTCCGTCATTCCGTCACAAACCCAAGTTCAGCTCCAACCGCCCTCCTACGCTGATTTGGCAGTGTATCCAGCCTCTATTCCGTCGTGACGGAACTCCATTTTTCCGTTAAAGTGACGGAACTCCGCTAAAGCGGATCAACGGAATGCCGTAATACCGCGCAAACGGAGTCCCGTTACGGATATCCGTCACAACGGGACAACGGAATAAAGGGAGCTAGCAATGATCGTATTGGTGGGCGGGGAAAAAGGAGGGACCGGCAAGAGCACGCTGGCCACTAATCTGGCAGTCTGGCTGGCCTACGAGTTTGGCAGCAAGGATGTTTTGCTTCTCGACGCCGACATTCAGTCGACATCGAAGAAATGGGCTGACCGCCGGGGTGACGGTGACCCAAGCTTAATTTCGGTTGCCGTAGCGCAGGCTACCGGGGATGTATTCAAGCCGGCCCGGGAACTGGCCACCAAATATGGGCAGATCGTGATCGATGCCGGTGGCCGCGACTCGAAGGAGCTCCGGACAGCTATGGTTGCCGCGGATGTCCTGTTGGTGCCCACCCGAGCAAGTCAGCCGGATCTTGAGACCATGGACCATGTCAATGAGCTCATCGCCCTGGCCCGGGGCCTCAATGCGAATTTGCGAGCCTATGCCGTGGTTTCGATGGCGCCATCCAATCCCATGATCAACGAAGTCGGTGAAGCCCAGGCATTCTTGAAGGATTTCCCAGAATTTGTGCTAGCTGGCACGTTTGTGAGGGATCGCAAGGTGTATCGCGATGCCATTCTGGAAGGAAAGGGAGTTGTTGAAATGAACAACAGCCAGGCTAAAGCTGAAATACAACTACTTGGCCAGGAAATCTACGGAACAGCGGAATAACGGAATAACGGAATAACGGAAGTCCGGTAATACGGAAGAGCGGAGTAAAGGAGACGTCATGACGAGCAAATTCAAACACACTGCAGCCAACAAATCTGCGCCAGATCCCGCTGCTCTCGCAGCGTTTGCGGCCGGTGCGGAAACACGGAGTACCGTACTTCCGTTGGTACGGAATGACGGAATGACGGAACCTAAAGAGGAAGCAATACCTGCCAAGAAGCTAACGGTACTCCTCGACCGCGAGCGCTGGCTGCAGCTGAAAAGTCGTTGCGCAGCTGAAGACCGGAGCGCCCAGAAGATCTTTGTGGCTGCTCTGGATCAATACTTCGGGAAGTCCAGCACCTAATGTTCCTCTTCACCCACCGAGAGGCCGTCAGTACCTCATTGGCGACCCAACCGACCTCCTGGGAGACATGATCCTATTGTTTGGGGTGCAGTGGAACGGATATGGGAATCTTCCGATAACCGCTCCACTGCACTCCAGACTATTAGCTCAGCCAGGCACCGCTGAGTTGTTTGACCCCAGCTTGGGTGGACGCCAACATGACAGCAATGAAGTTATCCCTGATGTTGCGGCCAATGCGCAGTTATGGCAACATTTGATACGCGCATCCCAAAGGAGCCTTCATGGCAACAACCACAAGCAACTACGCCGGCTCCCCCAAGAAATCCACCAACGTTTCCCTGGCGGAACCGCTGCTGGCCGAGGCAAAAGAGCTGCGCATCAATGTTTCTCAGGCGGCCGAGGCTGGTGTCGCCAAGGCGGTCGCTGAGAAGCGCGCAGAAATCTGGCAGGCGGAGAACCAAAAGGCCTTCGAATGCTGGAATGACTACGTAGAAAAGAACGGGTTGCCGCTCGCGAAGTACCGGGGGTTCTGATGGGGCGATTTACCGTTTATAAGAACCCCGATGGTGACGGATACCTCCTGGACTTACAGGCAGACATCAACAGCCACTTCACCACGCGCGTGGTGGCACCGCTGCTACCTGTTGAAGCCGTGCCCATCTACGCTTCCTCGCTTAACCCCGTCTTCGAGATTGAGGGGCAGCGGGTGGTCATGGCAACACAAGGCATGGCTGCTGTGCCTTTAGCCATCCTTAAGCATCCGGTGTCGTCGCTTGAGCACCAGCGGACAGAGATTGTCGCCGCCATAGACCTCTTGTTTCAAGGCTTCTAACCTACCGCGCATGCCAGCGCGAGATTCCGCCAGGTGCTTGTTTGGCTCCAGCGCCATGCCAACCGAAATGCTGCACCGCAATATTATTGCTTGACATCCCCAGACTGTTCTATATACTTGGAGTTGTTGCGCCGCAGCATTTTTGCTAACGGTCCTATGTTTCCAACCCAATTAAAGGATGCCATCATGTTCAAGCTACCTGAGCAATTTGCGACTGCCAACAAGACCAACACCGAAGCCCTGTTGAATCTGGCAAACACTGCCTTTGCCGGCATGGAGCGTCTGGCTGCCCTCAACCTGAATGCAGCACGCGCCCTCCTGGAAGACAACGTTGCCTCCCTGAAGAGCCTGACCGAGATCAAGGACGTGCAATCCTTGCTGTCGCTTAACACCGCACAAACCCAGCCCGGCCTTGAAAAGACCGTCGCCTATTCCCGCGAGGTTTATGAAATCTTCACCGG
>JBAYJH010000039.1:0-24955 GCA_041665185.1 Sterolibacterium sp. | reverse complement strand
CCGGCGTCAATACCGGCAGCCGCTACCTGAACTTCGGCACCGAGTTGAGCCGCCATTACAACGTGCTCGACACCAAGACCCTCGACGTATACTTCGGCGCAAACTGGGCGGTGGACAACCATGAGCTGAAGTTTGGCGCCGACCTGCAGGACAACAAGGTCTACAACGCCTTTTTCCAGAACACCAAGGGTAACTACACCTTCAGTTGCCAGAACAGCAGCGCCACCTATACGTACAGCTTTGGCGCCATCAACTGCGGCACGGCGACGGCGGCCCAGATCGAGGCGGCAATCCTGGAAAACGTCGTCAAGGGGCGTCCGTCGTCCTACCAGGTGCAGGTGCCGGTCGCCGGCGGAACACTGGACGACGGTATCGCCAAGTGGTCGCTGGCGGATGCGGGTGTGTTTGTCCAGGATACCTGGGCGGTCAATGACCAGCTGACCATCACCGGCGGCGTGCGACTTGACACTCTGTCGACCGGCGACAAACCCGTTCGCAACGCCGCCGCCGCCGCTCCGACTGTTGCCGGTAGCGTCACCGGCAACACCGTGGTGCGCAATAGCGGCGGCTTCGGGTTGGATAACTCGATCACGGTCGATGGCCAGAATCTGCTCCAGCCGCGCCTCGGCTTCAACTACCGGCTGAATCCGAAGGAGGACAAGAAAGGCCAGGTGCGTGGCGGCTTCGGCCTGTTCCAGGGCGCAGCAGCCAATGTCTGGCTATCAAACCCCTACTCGAATACCGGCCTGGCGACCCGGGTGATCGGTTGTGGCACCCTGGGATTTCCAGCGTGTCCGGCCGCCGGTGGAATATTCAGTGTCGCCCCGGCCAGCCAGCCGACCAATTTCCCCGGCACGTCACCGGCGGCCAACGTTGACTTCATCGACAAAGATCTCACCCAACCAGCGGTCTGGAAGATGAACCTTGCCTACGATACCGAACTGCCCTGGGGCGGCTTGGTGTTCGGCGCAGAATATCTCCATACCAAGACGGACACCGGGATCTACTACCAGCATCTGAACCTCGGCGGCGCCACCAGGACCGGTCCAGACGGCCGGGAACTTTTCTATACGCCGCAAGCCTACAACCCGGCCTGCTGGACCGCCACTGGCGGCACCATCACCTCGGGTGCCTGCGCGGGCCTGCGCAGCCGCGCGCTCGGCAATGCCGCGTTCAACAACGTCCTCGTCGCCGTCCCGACCGACCAGGGTGTCGGCAATGTCATCACGCTGTCGCTGAGCGGGCCGAACAAGCGCGGGCTAGGCTGGCAAGTGGCCTACACACGCACCTCGGCAACCGAGGTCAGCCCGCTGACCTCGTCGGTCGCCAATTCAAACTTCAATTCGCGCTCCGTCTTCAATCCCAATGAAGAGGTGGCGGCAAATTCGGCCTATCTGGTGAAGGATCGCGTGAGTGCATCGATCAACTGGTCACGCGCCTTTGTCGACAACCACAAGACCACGCTGGGGCTTTTCTATGAGGGGCGCTCCGGCAAGCCCTATAGCTGGACCTATCGCAACGACATCAACGGCGACGGCGTTTCCGGCAATGACTTGATGTACATTCCGTCGGGGCCGCAATCCGGCGAGGTAATCTTCCTGGGTGATAGCGCCGCCAACCATGCCAAAGAAGACCTCTTCTGGAGTATCGTGAACCAAAACAGCGCGCTCAGCGGCGCCAAGGGCGGCGTCGTCAAGCGCAATTCCGAATTTTCACCGTGGGTGAACAGCGTCGACATGCGCATTAGCCAGGAGATACCCGGCTTCAGGCCGAAACACAAGGGCCTGCTGGTTCTCGACATCCTGAACGTCGGCAACCTGCTGAACAAAAACTGGGGACGGACCAACGAGATGGCCTTCGGCTCCAGCGGCGGCCAGACACGAAAGTTTGTCAATTACGTCGGCATCGACCCCAACGGCAAGTATATCTACCAGGTCTCTCCGACCGTCGATGACCTCACGCTGCGCCAGGTCAAGGGTGAGTCGCAGTGGGCGATGCAGGTATCGCTCAAGTACGAGTTCTAATGCAGGACCTTCCCCGGAGCAAAGTCTTGAAGCAGCAAATATTCCGCGTTGCGTTGCTGGCCTCTATTCTGTTTGCGGCCGGCGCGCAAGCGGCGGGTACGGGTATTCCGCTGCGTTTGATCGCCTTCAACGATTTCCATGGCCATCTCGAACCCGGTAACAATGTGCTGGCCTTGCCGGACCCGGATGATCCGGGCAAGACCGTTTACGTGCCGACCGGCGGCGCCCCATGGCTGGCCGGGCTGATAGCGCAACTCCGGCGGGAGGCGACCCACGCGGCGGTATTCTCCAGCGGCGACCTACTCGGCGCGGCGCCGCTGGTGTCGAGCCTGTTCCGGCACGAGCCGACGATTCAGGTCATGAATGCCATCGGACTGGATTTCGGCGTGGTCGGCAATCACGAATTCGACGCCGGCGCCGATGAATTGCGCCGCATCGCGCGCGGTGGCTGCGGGCAAGACGCCGCCGACGCGGCGGCGACGTCCTGTGCCACCGGCGCATATCGCGGCGCGGCGTTCCAGCTGCTGGCCGCGAATGTCGAGGGCAGCGACGGCCGGCCGATATTTCCACCGCTGCTGGTCAAGGAATATGGCGGCATTAAGGTCGGGTTTATCGGCGTGGTCACGCGCCAGACCCCGGCCATCGTCAGGCGCGCCGGCATCCTCGGCCTGAGCTTCCGCGACGAGGCCGCCACCCTCAACCGCTATGCGGCCGAACTCAAGCAGCAGGGCGTCGAAGCAATCGTCGCCGTGGTGCACGAAGGCGGCGCGGTGGGCACGCAGTGGAACGACACCGCCTGCGCCGGCGCCCAGGGCGCGATATTCGATATCGCCCAACAACTCTCCGGCGACATCGATCTGGTCTTTTCCGCGCACACCCACCAGGGATACAACTGCGTGGTGGACACGCCACGGCAGAAAGGCCTGCGGGTGATCCAGGCGACTTCATACGGGCGCGGCGTATCCGTGGTCGATGTGCTTCTCGATCCAGCCTCGCGGGATATCGACCGCATGCGCACCGACAGCCGCAACATCGCCGTGGTGAATCAGGCACGTGGCAAATATGCGGCGGTGCCGAAGGATACCCGGGTCGCCCAACTGGTCGCCGAATTTGCGGAGCTGGCGGCACCTAAAGCCAATCGCGCGGTGGGGAGCATCGTCGCAGGCATCGGCAGCAGCTTGCCGGACGGCAGCCGCGAGCCGGCCGATTCGGCGGCCGGACGCCTGATCGCCGACGCACAACTCGCCGCCACCGCCGCGCCGGACGCGGGCGGCGCCCAGTTGGCATTGATGAACCCCGGCGGCATCCGGGCCACGCTGCCGTGCGCGACCCGGCCGCCCTGTGGCGTGTCCTACGGCCAGGTGTTCACCGCCCAGCCCTTCGGCAACAACCTGGTCGTGATGACCCTGACCGGGCAACAACTCAAAGGCCTGCTCGAAGACCAGCAGAAATCCAGCGCCAAGGAGGCGCGCTTCCTGCACCCTTCGCGAACCCTGACCTATACCTGGAAGCGCGGCGCGGGGTATGGAGAGCGCGTGGCGGACTTGCGCCTGAACGAGGTCGCAGTGACGCCGGACGTCCGCTATCGCGTGACGGTCAACAATTTTCTCGCCGAAGGGGGCGACGGTTTCAGGCGCCTGCTGGAAGGCAGTGACCGAAGCGGCGGCATGCTCGACGTGGATGCCCTGGCCGGGTTCCTACAGACCCACCCGGGCTACGCGCCGGACCGTAACCCGCGCATTCGGCTGGCGGATTAGGTTTTCGAACCGTCATGTCATCCAGGATTCAGACTTCTGCAATACCAGCTTAACCTCGCTTCTATATGGTACCGGCCATGTGAAATGGGAGGGCGCCATGTTCCTGAAGAAATTCGATCTGCGCAGAATTATCGACAAGGCTTTCGAAACGGGCGCGATCAAGCTGTGGTTGCTGGATGGCTTGTAGAAAGGGATATCGCCATTCAGCAGATCCTGGAAGGAATTGTGGCGCATCCGACGATATTGCTGTTCTATTCGTCATGCTGGCTGATATTGGAACTCTGCGCCGTGCAGCGCATGAGAAGAGCGCGGCGGAGGAATCGTCAGCCCGCTGAGAGACGGTAGAGGCGCCGCTTGACGAAACCGCAATCGGGCACCGACGCCACGCCAGCGCGCTTTCACGATTTTCCGGAATTGACCGAACTGGAATCCATCATCGGCGCTGGCCCGGCCGGTCTCGAAGTGCGCGTAGCTTGCGAAGTCGCGGCCGGCGGACAAAGCTTTCCGGTCTATGTCATCACCCTGGGAAACCCGGATCCGGAGAACCCGGCCGTCGGTTTTTTCGGCGGCTTCCACGGACTCGAGCGGATCGGCAGCGAGGTGGTGATGGTCTATCTCAAGAGTCTGCTGGCGCGCTTGCGCTGGGACAGTGTCTTGCATCGCCAGCTTGAATCGGTGCGGCTGGTGTTCATGCCGCTGGTCAATCCCGGCGGCATGTGGCGGGGCACGCGGGCGAATCCCAATGGCGTCGACCTGATGCGCAATGCGCCTATCGAGTCGACAGAGGGCGTACCTTTCCTGATCGGCGGACAACGCTTCAGCGCCCGCCTGCCATGGTACCGCGGGCCGTCGGGGACGCCGATGGAAGCGGAAAGCCAGGCGGTCTGCAAGATCGTCGAGGAGGAATTGCTGGTCCGCGCATTCAGCATCGCGGTCGATTGCCACTCTGGCTTTGGCCTGCACGACCGTATCTGGTTTCCATTTGCGCACACTTCCCTGCCCATGGAGCACCTGCCCGAGATGCACGCGCTGAAGGAAATCTTCGACCAGTCGTACACCAGCCACAACTACCTGTTCGAGCCGCAAAGCCGGCAATACCGCGCCCACGGGGATGTCTGGGACTATCTGTATCGGCAGGCGAAGTCGCCAAACATCTTTATGCCCCTGACGCTGGAGATGGGTTCGTGGCTGTGGGTGAAGAAGAATCCGCGCCAGATCCTTTCGCGCCATGGAATTTTCAATCCGCTGATCGAGCATCGCCTGCACCGGGTGCTGCGGCGCCACTTGTCGTGGCTGGATTTTCTCGGCCGGGCTGCTTCTGGATACCGCCGCTGGGTGCCGACGGCCGAGCAGCGGGTGTGGCACGGTGAACAGGCCCTGAGCCGATGGTATCGGGGCGGCGGCGGGTGACGACCTGGGTCTTGCTGCGCGGCCTGACCCGCGAGAGCCGCCACTGGGGAGCGTTTGTCGACACTTTCCGGGCGGCGCTGGGCGGCGCGGAAGTCGTCGCTCTCGACCTGCCCGGCAACGGCTGCTTGAACGGCATGCGCAGTTTCACCAAGGTAGCCGATATGGTGGACTGGTGCCGCCTGGAATTGTCGGCGCGGGGTGTTCCGCCACCTTATCACCTGCTGGGAATGTCGCTGGGAGCAATGGTGGCCGTGGAGTGGGCCTACGCGCATGCCGACGAGGTGAGGGGCGGCGTCCTGATCAATACCAGCCTGGGCCAGTTCAGTCCGTTCTACCGACGCCTGCGGCCCGCCAACTACCCGGCGCTCCTCGGGCTGTCGCTGCTGGGTGGGAGCGACGAGGAATGGGAAACGACGATCCTGCGCATCACCAGCCGCCGCGCCATTGACACCGCGAAAGTGCGGTCGTCTTGGATCGCCTGGCGGCACGAGCGCCCGGTGGGACGCTCCAACGCGCTGCGGCAACTATTGGCGGCCTGGCGCTACCGCGCGCCGGCCGGGCGGCCGACAGTGCCGATACTGGTTCTCGCCAGTGCGCAAGACGCACTAGTCGATCCGCGGTGTTCGATGGAAATCGCCACGCGCTGGTCAGCGACCTATGTAGAGCACCCGACCGCCGGTCATGATCTTCCGCTCGACGATGGCGCCTGGGTGGCAAAGCAGGTGGGCGCCTGGCTGGATTCAATCCACGCTTGACGGGTCGGCAGGTGTTCGGGTGGAACCCGGGACGCGGGCGAAAGGCCAGAACTTGGGGGCAGTTCGGTCGGCGACGCGGCGCATCTCGGTCCGGTAGCGGATTGTCGCCGACAGGTAACGGATGTCCACGGCCAGGTCGCGCAACTCGCTGTTGAACCGCCGTTTGTCGGAAATACCCGGCACCAGGGATTCGGCGATTATTTCCAGTTCAAGCTCGTGGCCGTACCAGCTGGTCATCGACAAATAATGAGCGGTGACCGCCAGCAGCCGGCTATCGATGCGCTGCGCGCGCTGCCAGGCCTTCGGGTCGAAATCGGCACGCTGGTCGGCGCAGAACGCGGTCAGCAGTTCGAGAGCATCTTTGTCCATGGGAACCAAGATACAGGCGGGAGGTTACCGGCCGATGAAGAATAGTTTAAATATCGAACGCCGGGAGTGCCGGCTGAAGTTTTGGCCTGAAGCGAAGCAACGAGGCGGGAAATGGTCTTTAATTCATGCTTTGTCATCTCGCTGTAACAATCGCTACCTAGAATCCGCATGCTACTTATTCCCATGGAGACGACTATGTTAACAGGTATTAAATCGATTGTCCTGCCATTGCTGGCAGTTTCCGTGACGTTGGCCGCGGTTCCCGCGGGTGCCGCCGAATTGACTGGCGCCGGCGCCACATTCCCTGCACCCATATACGGCAAATGGGCCGAGGCCTACCACAAGGCCACTGGCAACAAGATCAACTACCAATCGATCGGTTCCGGCGGCGGCATCAAGCAGATCACCGCCAAGACGGTCGATTTCGGCGCTTCCGACATGCCGCTCAAGGCCGAAGCCCTCGATAAGGACGGCCTGGTGCAGTTTCCCGCCGTGATCGGCGGCGTGGTGCCGGTGGTCAATGTCGCGGGCATCAAGCCGGGTGAACTGCGGATGATTCCGGCGCTGCTGGCCGACATTTACCTGGGCAAGGTCGTCAAGTGGAACGACAAGGCCATCGCCGAGTTGAATCCAAAATTGAGCCTGCCTGACCAGGCGATCGCCGTGGTTCGCCGTGCCGACGGTTCCGGCACCACCTTCATCTTCACCAACTACCTGTCCAAGGTAAGCCCCGAATGGAAGCAGAAGGTCGGCGAGGGCACCGCCGTGCAGTGGCCGGTGGGTCTCGGCGGCAAGGGCAACGAAGGCGTCTCGGCCTTCGTCCAGCGCATTCCCGGCGCCATCGGCTATGTCGAGTATGCCTATGCCAAGCAAAACAAGATGGCGCATACCATGATGCAGAACTCCGCCGGCAACTTCGTCGCGCCGGACGATACGACTTTCAAGGCCGCCGCCGCGGGAGCCGACTGGACCAAATCCAACTTCGGCGAAATTCTCACCAACATGGCCGGCAAAGACAGCTGGCCGATCACCGGCGCCACCTTTATCCTGATGCACAAGGTGCAGGACAAGCCGGCGCAAGGGGCGGAAGTACTGAAGTTCTTCGATTGGGCGTTCAAGAACGGCGGCAAGATGGCCGACGATCTCGATTACGTCGCCTTGCCTGACAGCCTGGTCAAGCTGATCCGTACTGCCTGGGGCAACAACATCAAAGACTCCGCCGGCAAGCCGGTAAAATAAGTAATGGGTGGCGCCGAAGGCGGGCTTCCCGCCTTCGGCACTCTTGCCTTAGAATCGCTTCCGCCCGCAGGCACACAGAGCTGCCGGAATAACACGGATTGACTCACATGGCGGTAAGCGCTGGACGCAAAGGGAATCTCGGCGATTGGGTGTTCTTCAACCTGACTCGCTTGTTCGCCTTGGTGGTGCTGCTGATGCTGGGCGGCATCATCGGCTCGCTGGTCTATGGCGCCTGGCCGGCCATACAGCGTTTCGGCATCGGTTTCCTCTGGTCGGGCGAGTGGAATCCACCGATGGAGCGTTTCGGCGCGCTGATCCCGATCTACGGGACCCTGGTGACTTCCCTGATCGCCCTGGCCATTGCGGTGCCGGTCAGCTTCGGCATCGCGCTGTTCCTCACCGAGATGGCGCCGCCCTGGCTGAAGCGTCCGCTCGGCACAGCCATCGAACTATTGGCGGGCATTCCCAGCATCGTTTATGGCATGTGGGGCCTCTTGGTGTTTGCTCCCGTCTTCTCGAAATACGCGCAACCATTCATGGCGAACACCCTCGGAAAACTGCCCATCGTCGGCGAGCTGTTTTCCGGGGCGGCTTTGGGCATTGGCATACTCAGCGCCGGCATCGTGCTGTCCATCATGACGATACCGTTTATCGCCTCGGTGATGCGCGACGTTTTCGAGGTGACGCCGGCGATGCTCAAGGAATCCGCCTATGGCGTCGGCGCCACCACCTGGGAAGTAGTGTGGAACGTGGTGCTGCCCTACACCAAGGTGGGCGTCATCGGCGGCATCATGCTGGGACTGGGGCGCGCGCTGGGAGAAACCATGGCGGTCACCTTCCTGATCGGCAATATGAACTTCTTCGCCGGGTTTTCGCTGTTCCTCCCCGGCAACAGCATCGCCTCGGCATTGGCGAACGAGTTCGCCGAAGCCGAGTCGCCGATCTATACCGCCTCCCTGATCGAGCTCGGGCTGATCCTGTTCTTCATCACCTTTGTCGTCCTGTCCCTGTCCAAGCTGCTCCTGTTGCGGCTGTCCCGGCAGGAAGGCAGCAAGACCTGAGCGCGCGCCGATGAACCTCCGGCAAAAACGCCAGCTGCTGAACCGCGTCGCCTTGTCGCTGGCGCTGCTGGCCATGTCGTTTGGCTTGTTCTGGCTGTTCTGGATCTTGTGGACCACCTTTGACCTGGGCTTTGCCAGCCTGTCGCTGAAGCTGTTTACCCAGATGACGCCGGCACCGGGTTCGGAAGGCGGACTATTGAACGCCATCGTCGGCAGCCTGCTGCTGGTTGGTTTGGGGACGCTGCTGGGCACGCCGATCGGCATATTTGCCGGGGTGTATCTGGCGGAATACGGACAGCACACCTGGCTCGGGCACGTTACCTTGTTCATCAACGACATCATGCTGTCGGCGCCGTCGATCATCATCGGCCTCTTCGTCTATGCCATTTACGTATCCCAGGTTGGGCATTTCTCCGGTTATTCAGGTGTCGTGGCGATTGCCATGCTGGTGATTCCCGTGGTGGTCAGCGCCACGACCAATATGCTGAAGCTGGTCCCCGACAGCCTGCGTGAAGCGGTGTTCGCCCTGGGTGCGCCGAAGTGGGTGGTGATCAGCAAGGTGACCTTGCGCGCATCCGTGGCCGGGGTCTTGACGGGCGTGTTGTTGGCCGTTGCCCGCGTTACCGGCGAGACCGCGCCGTTGTTATTCACGGCATTGTCGAACCAGTTCTGGACACTGGACATGAATCAGCCGATCGCCAACCTGCCGGTAACCATTTTCAAGTTTGCCATGAGCCCCTACAAGGACTGGCAAGAGCTGGCCTGGGCCGGCGTCTTCCTGATCACTCTCGGCGTGTTGAGTTTGAACATCGTGGCGCGCGTCCTTTTCCGCCAGAAACACAGGAGTTAGCATGCAAGAATCCCCATCCGTGTCGTTCGCCACAAACGCCCGAGCCAGCGAGAACGGCGGCACTCCTGCGGTGGAGTCGAAGACGCAAATCGCCTTCAAGGATTTCAATTTCTATTACGGCAAGTACCACGCCCTGAAGAATATCAACCTGGACATCTATCATTCCCAGGTGACGGCCTTCATCGGGCCATCGGGGTGCGGCAAATCGACGTTGTTGCGCACCATGAACCGTATGTACGACCTCTATCCCGAGCAGCGCGCCGAAGGCAGCCTGCTACTGGATGGCCAGGACATCCTCGACAAGAGCATCGACATCAACCAGTTGCGCGCACGGGTCGGCATGGTGTTCCAAAAGCCGACGCCGTTTCCCATGGCCATCTACGACAACATCGCCTTCGGCATCAACCTTCAGGAGCGCCTGTCGCGCTCGGATATGGACGATCGAGTCGAATGGGCATTGCGCAAGGCCGCACTGTGGGATGAGGTCAAGGGCATCCTCAAGCAGAGCGGCATGAGCCTGTCCGGCGGCCAGCAGCAGCGCCTGTGTATCGCCCGCGGCATCGCCGTCAAGCCGGAAGTGCTGCTGCTCGATGAACCGACCTCGGCGCTCGATCCGATCTCGACGATGCGCATCGAGGAACTGATCAGCGAGCTGAAGCAGGATTTCACTATCGTCATCGTCACCCACAACATGCAGCAGGCCGCCCGCATCTCCGACTTCACCGCTTACATGTACCTCGGCGAGATGATCGAATACGGCGTCACCGACCAGGTCTTCATCAAACCGCAGAAGAAAGCGACCGAAGACTATATTACCGGCCGTTTTGGCTAATTGGGCCGCATGAGACACCATGCCCGGTAACGACCATTCGTTCAAGCGTTACGACCAGGAACTTGAGGATATCCGGACACGGGTTCTACACATGGGCGGCTTGGTCGAGCAGCAGATACACCACGCGATCAAGGCTCTGGTCGAAGGCGATGTCGCTCAAATGGAGCAGGTCGACGGCAACGACGGCCGCGTCAACGCCCTTGAAGTGGGGATCGATGGAAGCTGTGCGCTGATCATCGCCCGGCGCCAGCCAGCCGCCGTCGATCTGCGCATGCTGATGGGCATCAGCAAGATCGTCACGGACCTGGAACGCTGCGGAGACAAGGCCGCGCTCATCGCACGCGAGTCCATGGCAATTGTTGGCGATCGAAGAGTGTTGCGCATTCCCTGCATTGCCGGCATCAGCGCGCTTGCCGAGATCTCCGTCGGGCTGTTGCATAGCGCGCTCGACGCCTTTGCGCGGCAGGACGCTCCCGCCGCCGCCGCCATCGTCCGCGACGACCTGGAGATCGATTACAAATGCGAGGCTATCACGCGCCAGTTGATCACCTTCATGATGGAAGATCCGCGGCTGATTTCGATTGCCTTCGATGTCCTGTTCATTGCCAAGGCACTGGAACGCGTCGGCGATCACGCGAAGAACATCGCCGAGCAGACCATCTTCATCATCCGCGGCACGGATGTACGCCACATCGCATACAGCCGGCTTGAGCTGGAGGCAAAGGGATCTGGCGAGGGTGCATGAGCGGGGTCATGACAAGGGTGTTGGCCGTAGAGAACGAAGCCCCGATTCGCCAGCTGCTGAAGGTCACGCTGGCCAGCGCCAGCTTCGACGTCAGGGCCGTAGCGTCCGCCGAGGAAGCACTGAATGCGATTAACGTGGATATACCCCACGTCATGTTGATCGACTGGATGTTGCCGGGAGTATCCGGGCCGCAATTGATCCGGCTGCTGCGCGATGACGTTCGTACCGCCACGCTGCCGCTGATCATGCTGACGACGCGCGACGAGGAAGCGGATTGCATCGCCGATCTCGGTACCGGTCCGGACGACTATATTACGAAGCCGTTCAAACCCTCCGAATTGGTCTCGCGTATCCGCACCCTCTTGAAGTACCGTACCCCCCAGCATGGCGGGGGCGTCATCGAGGCGGCCGGCGTGGTGCTCGATCCCGCGGATGTGACAGTGAGCGTGGATGGCGCCGAACTTCAACTGAATCCTCCCGAGTTCAAGCTGCTACGATTGCTTATGAGCCAGCCGCGCCGGGTATTCACGCGCAACCAGATCGTCAACTTGATATGGGGCGACAGTCGTTCTATCGAAGAACGCACGGTGGATGTCTCGGTCCGGCGCTTGCGCGTGGCCATGGGCTGCCGTGGCGCCGAACTGATTGAGGCGGTGCGCGGCGTTGGTTACCGCTTCTCCGGAAAAGTGGCATGACAGACACTTTTCCCAAGCAACCAACCCGCTCTGTCCATCCCCGACTCGGAATGCATTCATGGCCGCCAGCATCCTCGTAGTGGAAGACGAATCGGCGATACAGGCGTTGATTGGCGCCAACCTGAAGCGGGCTGGGCACGACGTCCTGATGGCGCTCGACGCCGAGAGTGCCCTACAGCAGGTGAATCAGGTCTTACCGGACCTGATCCTGCTCGACTGGATGCTGCCGGGCATGAGTGGCATCGAATTGGCGCGCCGGCTGCGCGGGGAGGAACGGACACGGACGGTGCCCATCATCATGCTGACTGCCCGCAGCGATGAACGCGACAAGATTCTCGGGCTGGAGACTGGCGCCGACGACTACATCACCAAACCGTTTTCTCCGCGCGAGTTGATGGCGCGTATCAAGGCGGTGTTGCGTCGCCGGGCACCGCAGGCGACCGAGGATATCGTCGAGGTTGGCGGTCTGCGTCTCGATCCGGTGACTCACCGCATCAGCGCCGACGGCCGACAGTTGAGCCTAGGTCCGACGGAATTCAAGCTCCTGCACTTCCTGATCACCCACACCGAACGCGTTCATAATCGTTCCCAGTTGCTTACCCAGGTGTGGGGGGATCACGTTTTTGTCGAGGAACGCACCGTCGATGTACATATTCGCCGCCTGCGCGCTAGCCTTGAATCCACAGGCCATGACAGGCTGATTCAGACGGTGCGCGGCAGCGGTTATCGTTTTTCGGCTGCGTTCGCGGCAAGCGCCTGAGACCGCCGTGAACCCGGTCTACGTTGAGCTGCTATTGGTTGCGCTGGGCACCCTCGTCGCGGGATTGGGGTTGTGGCTGTGGTACGGCCCGATCTGGGCCCTGGTTGCTGTCTTGGGGTTGCTGCTGGTGTTCGGAATGCACCACTTGCACCAAATGTCCCGCCTGATGCGCTGGCTGGAAGCGCCGTCGGACACGCCAGTGCCTGCCGGCGGCGGCGCCTGGGAAGTGATCTTCGCGGCCCTGCACCGCCGCGCGCGCCTGGCGGCGGAAGAGCGCCAGCAGCTCAGTACCGCCCTGGAACGCTTCCTTCTCGCCGGCCAGGCATTGCCCGATGGCGTGGTGATACTCGATGCCAGTCATGCGATCGAATGGCTCAATGCCACCGCCGAAAATCATCTTGGCCTGAGCCGCGAGCAGGACACCGGGTCGCCGATCACCAACCTGTTGCGCGAACCCGATTTTATCGGCTACATCGAGGCGGGCCAGTATGGCGAGCCGCTGCTACTGCATCCGGTGCGCAACCCGGGTTGCCTGCTGTCGCTAACCGTGGTGCCCTATGGCGATGCGCGCAGCCTGCTGCTGTCGCGCGACATCAGCCAGATCGAAAAGCTGGAAACCATGCGCCGGGATTTTGTGGCCAATGTCTCCCATGAGTTGAAGACGCCGCTGACGGTGGTGAATGGATTTGTCGAAACCCTGATCGACGGCTTGCCGGACTTGCCCGAGGAAGACGCCAAACACTTTCTGACCCTGGCCCATGAACAGGCGCAACGCATGCAGCGTCTCATCGAGGATCTGTTGACGCTGTCGGCATTGGAGACCGGGCGCCCTCCACCGTCGGAGGAAAGCGTCGCTCTCGACGAACTGCTGGCGGAAGTCGCCGACGAGGCGCGGGCGCTGTCTGGAGGGCGCCACCAGATCGAGCTGATCGGCCTGGGCGGCGACCGGCTGCTCGGCAGCCGCATTGAACTGCGTAGCGCTCTGGGCAACCTGGTGAGCAATGCCGTGCGCTACACGCCGGCGGGCGGTGCGATTCGCATCGCCTGGGAGAAAGCCGCCGACGGCAGCGGCGCCTTCAGCGTCAGGGACAACGGCATCGGCATCGAAAGCCAGCACCTGCCCCGCCTCACCGAACGTTTCTACCGCGTGGATCGCGGCCGCTCGCGAGAATCCGGCGGCACCGGCCTCGGCCTGGCCATCGTCAAGCATGCCCTGACGCGGCATCAGGCGGTACTCGATATCAGCAGCGACCTCGGCCGCGGCAGCACATTTACGGTGCGGTTCCCGGCACAACGAGTGAAGTGATGACGACGGGCGATATGTCAAATCGCGGCGCTCTGTCCTGGCGAGCGATACTTCGCGATCACCGTCATAGGTAGGATTCTGCCGAACTCGCTGGCAGTGTGGCTCGCCAGACGGCCAGCCGTCGACCAAGTTCCGCCACGTAGTCGAATTCCGGATCGGGGCTGTCCTTGATCTGCTCGACGATTTCAAAACCGAACTGCGCTTCACCATAACGGCGCCAGTCCGACATCAGCTCCGGATTGCGGTGGGTGCCCAGCTTGAGTTCCAGCCGATGGCGATTCAGCGCGCCGTTGAGGTTGGTACTCTTGTCCAGATAGGCCTTGCCGTTGGCCATGTTGCGGATGGCATAGATACCCATGGGTGGGCGGGCCAGCTTGTAGGCGAGTTTGAGTTCCTTTTGCCGTGCCTTGGTATTTGTCATCGGTTCGGTCATTTGCGGCGAAAACACCATTTTATCCGGGTAAATATGTCGAGTCAATTGTATCCGGGTATAATTGGTCTCGGGTACCAAGTGAATTAGGATAGCAGTGGAAGAAAGCGCTCCCCGATACATTGCCTTCGACGGCAGTCGACGCATCGCGGCGGGCCCGCTTCGCGATGTCGCGAGGAAGGTCAAGGAAACGCATGATGCGCGTCCGGAGTCGCGGATTCTGGTCTTCAATGCGACGACCAGCGAACTGCTCGACCTTGATCTTCGCGGTACGGCGGCGCAGGTATTGCGCAGGCTCCCCGTCGTCGATAAGGAAATCGCGTCCCCCGCGGATCCCGTCCAGCCGGAAAGTCCCGCCCCCAGCGGGCCGGGCCGGCCGAGGCTGGGGGTGGTTGCCCGCGAGGTGACCTTGTTGCCGCGTCATTGGGAGTGGTTGAAAACCCAGCCCGGCGGCGCGTCGGTGGCACTACGCAAACTCGTCGAGCAGGCGAGGCGGGCCAGCGCGTCGGCGGATCGCGTTCGGCAATCCCAGAACGCGACTTACCAATTCATGTCAGTCATGGCCGGAAATCTTGAAGGTTTCGAAGAAGCCTCGCGCGCACTGTTTGCGGCGGATCTCCCACGCTTCGAGGCCCTGGTGGCGGCTTGGCCGGTCGATATCCGCGAGCATGTTTGCCATCTGGCGGAAACGGCATTTCACGTTGAAATCAATCAGGTCGCGTAAACAGCCGGCCCGCCATGACGCCTGCCGGTCGCTCGGCTAATGCACGATGACGGGTAGATTGCAGCGCTTCGAGTGAAAGTAATGGGTGGCGATCAGATTGATCGTCTCCAGCTGGTCGCGTTCGATATCGACGCCCTGCGGGTCTATCGTCAAGGTGTTGTCGTCTTCGATGACGATCGAGAAGTCCATCTCGGCCGCGTTGGAAAAAGGAATCACGGTCTCCAGTGCCACCAGGCAGCTCACGTAAGCCAGGGAGCTGTCGTCCTGAGTGTCGAAACCGAACACGGTTTCCTGGGCCATGAACAACGAAGACGCTAATGTCGTCACGATGTATTCCTCCTGGCGATGAGAACGAAGTCGGGACATAAGACCTTGTGTCGCTCGACAGAATAGCGCCTTTGTGAGGTCTCCTGTCGATGGAAATGGCTGTGAATTTGCCCTCTCTTTCTTCCTGAACCCAATTAAGCCGTTGCCGGTAGCGCGAATCACAATCTCAACAAAAACGTAATCGTCCTGCAACCTTCCCCGTATATCGTGCTCCAGCTTTGTTCGATCATCCCAACCAGACATGGAGTTCTGCATGCAAATGAAAACAATCTACCTAGCCATAGCCGGCAGCGCAGTTCTGGCCGGTTGTATTGGCGATAGCGGCAGTGATAACTCGCCGGCCGCGCCTGAACTCAGCGGCATCCTCTCCGACTCCGCCGTCAGGGGCGTTGCCTACTCCAGCAGCAGCGGCGTCAGCGGCACCACGGCCGCCAACGGCGAATTCAAGTACGCAGCCGGCGATACCGTGATCTTCAAGATCGGCAATATCACGCTGGGCGCCGTGAATATGGCGGCCGCCGCGCTGGGCAGCCAGGCGGGCAACAAGGTGGTGCGGCCGAAGGATCTGGCCGGCGTCACCGACGAGAATGATGCCAAGGCGCTGGCCGTCGCCCAGGTGATCCAGACCGTTGCCGCGGCCGCTCCCAGCGACACCAGCATCGACGTCAGCTTCAACGCCGGCAAGTTCACCTCGGCGACCGCCGCCACGGTCGACTCCCTCGACAAGGCCAAGACGGTATTGACGAGCGCCGGCCTGGCGCCGGCGTCGCTGACGAACGTCACCCAGCACCTGCTGGCGGCGCCCGCCGAAGTCAAATCTGTCGAGTTCACGCCGACCGATGTCGCCGGCCTCACGGTCGCCCAGCGGGCCGTGACCTATACCACCTCGAAGGTCAAGGTCACCTATAGCGACAACAGCACCAAGGAATTCCCGCTCTCCTACGTCAATCTGTTCAACAACACCGACACCAACAAGACTGCCGACGGCACGGCGGCCGCAGCGATCCGCGACAAGAACGGCGTGATCCTGAAAGACGTCAATGGCAAGCCCTTTGTGGCGCAGACGCCAGACGCCAACTCGCTGATGAATATCGGCGGGACGCCTTACCTGGTGACCCACTTTGAATACGAGAACAACGACAGCGCCGGCAACAACTGGTATGGCAAGCTGCCGATGACCATGACGGTGTCCAAACTGAACCAGAGCACGGCGGACGGCAAGTTCACCGTGGCCTCCATCAAGCAGGTGGATTTCTCGGGCGTCAATGGCCTGTGGATTCCCTGCGCCGGCGCCCGCTCGCCGTGGAACACCCATCTCGGCTCCGAGGAGTATGAGCCGGATGCGCGTTGTGAAATTACCGGCACGCTGGCAAGCTGCGCCGGCATGGAATATACGCAACGCATGGCGGCCTTCCGCACCCTGTACGGCATCCCGACCGCCTCGCCCTACCAGTACGGCCTGGTGCCCGAAGTGACGGTTGCCGCCGACGGCGCCAGCAGCGTCAAGAAGTGGCACACGGCGGGCCGCATCTCGCGCGAAAAGCTGCAATTCTTCGGCGACTCCCGCACCGCCATCCAGGGCGACGACGGCACTTACACCTCGCTGACCCTATTCGTGGCTGACAAGACCGGCGACCTCTCCGCCGGTAGCCTTTACGCCGCCAGGTGGAATCAGGTTTCCACGGTGGGCACCGATGGCGGCAGGGCGACGCTGACCTGGATCAAGCTCGGCCAGGGCAAGCATGACGACATCAAGAAGGCCGTCGATGCCGGGGTCAAGTTTACCGACCTGTTCGACGTCGATACCTCAGGCACCACGCCGGCCGGCTACAAGCGCATCAAGGCGGGACACGAGGTGGCGATGGTCGAGGATCTGAAACTGAAGACCGGTACCTTCGGCACCACCGGCGTGAGCATCGCGACGCTGGCCGCCTTCCTGGAAACTCGCCGTTACGCCGCCTATCTGGGCGCCACCACCGAATTCGAGAAATTCGAGGGGGTCGCCTTCAACGCCAAGGACGGCAAGGCTTACGCGGCCATGGCCCGGATGAGCAACGGCATGGAGGATAAATCCGCCGACGCCGCCAACGACATCCGCCTGAAGAAGAACTCTTCCGGCGCGGTCTACGAATTGACGCTGAAGCCTAGCCAGGTCGACAGCAGCGGCAACGCCATCGACAGCGAATTCGTGCCGGTGGTGATGGAGGCGCTGGTGGTCGGCGAGGACATGGCGACCGATGCCGAAGGCAACAAGTCCAAGCTGGACAAGATCGCCAGCCCCGACAACCTGTGGTATTCGGAGAGGATGCGGGTGCTGTTTATCGGCGAAGACAGCAGCAACCACGTCAATAACTATCTTTGGGCCTATCACCTCGACAGCAAGAAACTGGTGCGCATCCTCTCCCTGCCCATGGGCGCGGAATCGACCGGCCTACAGGTGGTGGACAACATGAACGGCTACGCCTACATCATGGCGAATTACCAGCATGCGGGCGACAAGAATAGCACCGCCCAGGCGACATACGACAGCATCATCGGCGGGATTAATCCCGACAAGGCCGAAGTGGGCTATCTCGCGGGCGTGCCGGCGATGCGTTAAGATTGGCCGCTGTGCTCGGTTCAACCGGAAACCGCGGGCCTGAAACCCGCGGTTTTTCAACGAAAGTTCACAAAAAACGGCGCGGGCTTCAAATCATGCCCGCACCGCTTGGCGACGATGCGAATGCAGTGTTAACTAAACGCGGGAAATGCTGTCAACAGGGTTGGCAGGGAGCCCCACATTTGGAAAAGTAGCATCCCGAGATACCGCCACAATTCTGCAATTGACACGAGAGGGGAGCAGCGGGGGCGGCGCTTGCCGCGGCTTTGTTCTTGGCTTTCGCTTTCTTCTTGGCCTTCTTCTTCGGGGCGGGCTGCGCCGCTTTTGCGGAGGATTCCTGGGCGGTCGGCGCGGGTGCCGCCTGCGTGGCCTGTCCCGCGCTCGACGCGGCGGGCGGCTTGGCGGGGGTATCGGCCGCCCATGCAGGCACAACGATCAAAGTCAGTAACAACAGCAGCATTTTTTTCATGGTTAGTTCTCCCTTGTGGTTAAAAATATCCTGGCCTGTCCTTCGAACTGCCTCACCAGCCCATCTTCACTCTAGCATAGGCCAGCCGCCCCTTGCTGAAGCGCGGGGCCAGCGGGTCTAGCTCCGTGTACAGGGACTCCTTGCCGCCGACGTTGCGCACGCCGATGTCCATCGATCCGACCCGGTTGAATTTCCAGTTCAGGCCGGCGTCCGCCTGATCGAAGCGCTGCCGGACATCGGCCAGAATGGGATTGAAATCGAAATCGGACGATTGCTGTGTGGCGTCGAGCCGGTTATCGCTCCAGCTCAGGTTCGCCGTCCATTGCGCGCCGGCCAGCCAGCGCAGGCTCAATTGCCGCGAGCGCAAACGCTGCTTCAGGACCGAATCCGGTGAGAGAATTTTTGGATCGTTCCTGAGGTTCTCATCGTCATAAGCCAGGGTCAGGGTCAGGGGGCCGGACTGCCAATGCAGCGCCAGGCGCGCCTCGTCAACCTGCCTTGCGGTCATTTTCTGGTACACGGAATAGTAAGGTTCGTCAGTCCAGCGCCGCTGCGTCCGCCCTTCCAGCAGCCAGGCGGTAGCGAGTCGTCTGTCCGCGTCCAGGGCGAAGCCCCGCACCAGCCGGTAACTATCGCCGGGGCGATGCAGCACGATGCCCGCCAGCGCGGCGGGCGACAGCGAGGCGTTGCCGACGGCGGCATCGTCCAAGTCTTTCCATGCCGCCAGGCGCACATGCGTCGCGCCATCCGGCGCGTAGATCAGGCCCAGCTTCGGCAGCCAGCGCCGCAGGTAAGTGCTGATGTCGGCAGTGCCCAGGCTGAAAAGCTTGTCGTTCTTGCCCCAAGCTAGTCCCGCCTGTAGCTGCCAATAGGGATTCAGCGCCTGCTGCCAGTCCACATAGATTTTCTGTGCGATATTGGTAAAGGTGGAAGTGCCAAAGTTCGCCTGATATAAAGGCGAGCGGACCGAGCTCACGCCCCACTGCGCGGAGTAGTCCGCGCCGCTGTGGCGATATTGAAGTTCCACGCCGTGGGCGGCGCTGCTGTTATGGTCTATTCCATAGGTGGCATCTTGTTCCGGAATGGTGTTGTTCGGCGGCGGCAGAAAATCGCTCATCCATTGCCAGTTGTCCGTTTGGCGGGTCTGCTGGCGGCTGATCAAGCCGCGCAGCTCGCTACGATCGCCCAGGCTATGACGCAGCCCGAGGCGCGTGACGCCGCTGTTGTCTTCGAGTTGGTGATAGACCCCACAGTTGAACGGATCGGCCGGACAGTGAATTTCACCGTGCCTGGAATTAAAGGTCTGGTGCGATACAAAAGCCTGCGTCGCCTGGTTCGGCCGCCATTGCACGACGCCCTGCACGATGCGGTTGTCGAGATTGTCGAAGGGCGCAAAACCGTCGCTCTTGAATTGCAGTGCCGCCAGGCTCAGCCCCAGCGCGTCGCTGCCCACGCCCAGACGAATCTGCTCGCCGGCGGTATTGCGCCCGCCGGTGGTAAGGTCGGCTTCCAGCGCGGCAGGCCGGATGAACAACGCGTCATAGTTGTTGAAGCTGGCCTGCTGCGCGCTGAGCGAACTGACCGCACCATGTTGCGGCACCGTTGCGCCGGTCTGCCCGGCACCGTCGCCGTAGATATCCAATAGCGACGGCAAGTTGCCCGGCCGGTCGTTGAACAGGCTTTGCAGCAGCAGGCTGCGCCGCGCCGATTCGCCGAAGCGCTGGCCTTGCAACACATCGGCTTGATTCCGCAAATTGGCTGCACTCTTTTCGCCGAGCGGGTCGGACAAGGTGTGGAACGCCAGGCCTTCCATTCCGAGACGGCGCTGGATCTCGGCGAGATTGGCCTGCAATAACCCCTCGTCTTCCCTGAGCAAATCTTCGCCGCGATAAACCGAGCGATAGGCCGTGCGAGCCTGTGCCTGGCGCAGACTTTCGCGGGCGTCCAGCGGTTGGTTGGCCTGCAATTCCGCCTGCGCCTGATACAGCCAGGGAGTGGGGTCCTTGGGGTCGGCTTGCTGGGCGCCGCGCCAGCTCTCCCTTGCGGCGCCGGTTTGGCCGAGTTGCTGTTGCGAGCGCCCCAGATAAGTGAGTATCAACGCGTTGCCGGGATCGGCTTCATTCGCCGCCTGCAATTTTGTTTGCCCGGCCTCGAAGTCGCCCAGTTTTATTTCCGCCAGCCCCAGACCAAATAATGCCCTGGCATCCTTGGGATCGCGCTGCAAGGCGGTTGCAAACTCGGCTTTGGCCCGCTGGGCATCTCCCTCTATCAAATGGGCCAGGCCGCTCACGGCGACGACATAGGGGTGTCTGGCATCCACTGCATGCGCCTGAGCCAGCAGCGTCCTGGCCGCCTGAACCTTGCCGAGCGTCAGCGCGAGTTCGGCCTCGCGCGCCAAGGCGATCGCGGATTGTGACTTCTGAGCATTAAAGTCGTGCATCGTCTCGCGCGCTTCCGCCAGATGCCCCGCACCCTGCAAAGCATACGACCGGGCCAGATGCGGCAAGGTGCCGCCGCCAGAGTCATGCGCATGCTTCGCCGCATCCAGCGCTTGCTGCATTTGTCCCTGTTGCAGATAAGCCATGGTGGCAAGCGCGTGGGCATCCGCGGCATGTTGCGCGTTGGCACGCAACGGCGACAGTATTTCCAGCGCCTGCGGTGACTGATAGCCTTGCAGCAAGAAGCTGGCGCGCAACAAAGCGATCCCGGCCCTGGCATCCGCGCCGGGCTGCTCAGGTTGCCTGCTGGGTTGCCCATCCTTGCCCGCCTCGTCGAGCTGTATCAGCGCATCGAGAAAACGGCCTTCCTGCTGCGCCTGCAAGGCAGCTTGCATCGCGGGAGTGGGCAGCGACGGTTGATATTGCGTCGCGACCAGCGGCAAAGTCCACAGCACGGATCGACCTCGCCCCATGGTTTGGTGCGACGGAGAGCGGAGCGCCCCCAAGAATACCTCTTCGTCGGCTGCCTGAACCGCTGCCGTCGTCAGGCTTAGTCCGGGAAAAATCAGCAACAGCAACAGGCGTAAAGATTTTACGAGTGAAGAAATGTGAATTGTAGGTAGTTGATTATTCATAGGTGCCAATTAGCCCGATGTGAGTGAATGGTCATCGGGCGTTTCGATTTGCTGTGCATGGGCGGGGAAAACGCACTGCTGCTGCGGCATCGGGGGAGGGGGTCGGGTCATGACTGAGGATGGGGAATTCAAGCGCACATTCGGGAGTGTCGCCGGATTTGGTCGTCGCAGTCAATCGGCGGGTTCCAGCAGCGCGACCCTGCTTTCCGGTCGAAGGGCCGTGCGATCGATCAACAGCAAGCCTTGGTAGGTACATGAGCGGCGACATCGCCTGGTGTTATCATGGATTATGCATAATCCATATCAGGGAGTCGTTGCAGTGAATATCCAGCTTCGATCCACCACATCCTCGACAAGTATCCGAACCTTCTTGGCTGTCGTCTTCGCCGCCATCCTAGTGATCGGGTGCGGCGGTGGCGGTGGTAATACTGGAAGCAGTACCCCAACTGGCGTTGCGACGCTCGCGCTATTGGCCGGGGATATGGCCGAACGGGGATCCGTCGACGGACTCGGAGCGGCAGCGAGGTTCGCTGTTCCAGTGGGAATCGCCACGGATCGCGCGGGTAACGTCTATGTGGCCGACACTTGGAACTTCACCATCCGCAAAATCACGCCTGCCGGGCTGGTGACCACTCTCGCCGGCAAGGCTGGCGAATCCGGCAGTGCCGACGGGATCGGTTCGGTGGCAAGATTTGGGTTCCTGGTTTGCTTTGACGACGATGTATGCGCCTACCAAGGTGCTCTGGGTGTTGCCGCCGATAGCGCCGGCAATATTTATGTTGCCGATGGAGGCAATGCCGCCATTCGCAAGATTAGCCCGGAAGGGGTGGTGAGCATGCTGGCCGGTCCGGCAGCGGGAATTATCAGTCCCCAGGCGGTTGCCGTCGACGGCGCGGGCAATGTCTACGTCGCGAATGGCAATTCCACCATCCGCAAGATCACTCCTGCCGGGGTGGTGACCACCCTCGCCGGTACCGCCGGAAAATCTGCACATGTCGACGGAACGGGGGCGGTGGCACGGTTCGTCAATCCACGGGGAATTGCCGTCGACATGGCGGGGAATGTCTATGTGTCCGATAGCGGCGCCCTACGCAAGATTTCGCCCGGCGGGGACGTTACCACTCTGCCCGGTGCCTCGGGGGACGGCAGCCCCGCAATCGACGGTGCGGGAAACATCTTCGTTGCCGATACCGCCAACAACGTCGTTCTCAAGATCACACCAGCCGGCGTAATCACCACATTGGCCGGCGCGGCGGGTGTCAGAGGCAGCGCCGACGGCACCGGGACAGCGGCAAGATTCTTTAATCCGCAAGGTGCCGCCACCGACAGCGCGGGTAACGTCTATGTGTCGGACACCGGCAACCATACGGTGCGCAAGATCGATCTCGCCGGAACGGTGACGACACTGGCCGGCGTCGCACCTATAGTTGGCAGCGCCGACGGGATCGGGGTCGCGGCAAGCTTCGATACGCCATCGGGAATTGCCATCGATAACGCAGGCAATCTCTACGTGGCCGATATGAACAACACCATCCGCAAGATCACGCCGGCCGCCGTGGTAACCACGCTGGCCGGAACAGCGGATCTGTGGGGCAGTGTCGACGGGATCGGGCCGGCGGCGAGGTTTTCCAGTCCCTCTGGAGTGGCGGCCGACGACTCTGGCAATCTCTATGTGGCCGACACCTACAACCACACCATCCGCAAAATCACGCCCGCTGGATTGGTGACCACGCTGGCGGGCACACCTGGGGTCGTCGGCGTTGTTGACGAGATCGGGACGGCGGCGCAGTTCATTGCGCCGGGGGGAATTGCCACAGACAGCCTGGGCAATATCTATGTGACGGATGCTGGCCAACTCATCCGCAAGATCACGCCTGCCGGCGCAGTGACGACGCTTTTCGGAACCTTGGTGGCCAGTGTAGGCGGCAGCGGATTCGGCGCAGTGGCGGCCGACAGTGTGGGTAACGTTTATGTCACGCACACGGGCGCCAACATCATCGAGAAGATCACTCCAGCAGGCGTGGTCACCATCCTGGCTGGCACGCCGGGAGTATCCGGAACTGCCGACGGCACAGGCGCGGCGGCGAACTTCAATGCTCCCACGGGAATTGCCATCGACGGAGCCGACAATCTCTATGTGGTCGATGGCGGTAACTGCACTATCCGCAAGATCACTCCTGGCGGGACAGTGACTACGGTCGTCGGAGTAGCCGGACAATGTGCCTTCGTCGCCGGATCTCTGCCCGGAGGCCTTTCGCAGCCAGTTGGCATCGCCATCCGTGGCAGCACACTCTACATCAGCATGCTGCAAGGCGTCGCCGTGGTCACTAACTTACCCTAGTGGCCTCACCTCAATCCTCGAACGCCAACCCGACATAATTCTCTGCCAGCGCAGTGAGCGCCGCGTTGGAATGCAGCAGGTAGTCGAGTTCGGCTTCCTGGACTTTCTGGTCGAAGGGGTTGGCTTCGGGGAAGTTGTGCAGCAGGGTGGTCATCCACCAGGAGAAGCGTTCGGCTTTCCAGATGCGCGACAGGCAGCGCTCGGAGTAGGTGTCGATGCCATGGCTGTCGCCGGCATAGAACTGCGCCAGGCCGCGCGCCAGGTAGCGCACGTCGGAGGCGGCGAGGTTGAGTCCCTTGGCTCCCGTGGGCGGCACAATGTGGGCCGCGTCGCCGGCCAGGAACAGGCGGCCGAAGCGCATCGGCTCGGCGACGAAGCTGCGCAGCGGGGCGATGCTCTTTTCGATGGATGGTCCGGTGACCAGCGCGGCGGCACTGTGCGGACCGAGGCGGCGCTTCAACTCGTCCCAGAACAGTTGATCGGTCCATTGCTCCACCGTGTCGGCCAGCGAGCATTGCAGGTAGTAGCGGCTGCGGGTGCGCGAACGCATGCTGCACAGGGCGAAGCCGCGCGGATGGCGAATGTAGATCAGTTCGTCGGAGACCGGCGGCGTGTCCGACAGGAGGCCGAGCCAGCCCAGGGGATAGACGCGCTCAAAGGTCTTCAGGACATTCTTCGGCGCGCTGGCCCGGCACACGCCATGGAAACCGTCGCAGCCGGCGATGAAGTCGCAGCGAATCTCGTGGCTGACGCCGTCCTTCACGTAACGCACCCGAGGCCTGGACGACCCTTCATCGAAGTCGTGCACGCTAACGTCCTCGGCCTCGTAGACGGTCTTCAGTCCTGCCGCCGCGCGGGCATCCATCAGATCCTTGGTGAGCTCGGTTTGGCCGTACACCATGACGTTCTTGCCGCCGGTCAGGCCGTGCAGGTCGATGCGGCTCCGGCCACCGCCGTAACCGATGTCGAAACCGCCATGCACCAGGCCCTCGGCGTGCATGCGCCTTCCCACCCCGATTTCGTCGAGCAGGTCGACCGCGACCTGCTCCAGCACGCCAGCGCGGATGCGCCCCAGGACATATTCGGGGCCGCGCTGCTCGAGCACGATGGCGTCGATGCCGGCGCGATACAGCAGGTGACCCAGCAGCAGTCCCGCGGGACCGGCGCCGATGATGGCAACTTGGACGTT
>JBAYJH010000038.1:0-24998 GCA_041665185.1 Sterolibacterium sp. | reverse complement strand
GCCAACCGCATCGTCGTCCTCGACCGCGGCCAGATCGTCGAACGGTACGCGCACGAAGCCGGCCACCAACGGCTCGAAGCCGGCCTGCACCTTGCGGTTGCCGGTCGCCGACAGGGTTGCCAGGGTGCGCCCATGGAAAGCCTTTTCCATGACGATGACCGCCGGCTGTTCGATACCCTTGTTATGTCCGTAGAGCCTCGCCAGCTTGATGGCGGCTTCGTTGGCTTCGCAGCCGGAATTGCAGAAGAAACATTCGTCCATCCCGGAAAGTCCGGCGAGCTTGTCGGCTAGCACTTCCTGTTCGCGGACTTGGTACAGGTTTGAAGTGTGGATCAGGCGTTGGGCTTGCTCCGAGAGGGCCTTGACCAGGCGCGGATGCCCATGTCCCAGGGTATTTACGGCGATTCCGGCCAGCGCGTCGAGATAGCGCCGACCCTGTTCGTCGTAAATCCAGGCGCCCTGACCGTGAGTGAAGGCGATCGGCAGACGCGCATAAACATTCATCAGATGCGGCATAAAAACCCCGGCAAAACAAACATTCCAAATAGCGACGGCGGCTTACGCCGCCGTGATTGCACAAGAAATTAGAAACATGACTTGCGCAAACGCGCATCTTATGTGAAAAATAGCGGCCTGTACAGAGAGGGCATGATGGCGCGCATCGCAATTTTCAACCAGAAGGGCGGGGTCGGCAAAACTACCACCGCCCTCAATCTCGCCGCGGCAATGGCACGCGGACAACGGCGGGTACTGCTCATCGATCTCGACCCGCAGGCGCATCTTTCAGCCATCCATGGCAAAGCGCTGGGCGACGTTTCCGCCAGCATGTTCGCGTTTTATCGCGACAACACCCCGCTCGCCGCCCTGGCTATCGATTGGCTCAACGTCGGCCAGTTGATACCGGCGCATGCCGAACTCATCAAGGTGGATTCGATATTCGGCAAGGGACCCAACATCCTCAGCCGCCTCAATCAGGGCCTAAGCAGCTTCGAGGCGAGCGGACACGATGTCATCATTGACTGTTGCCCGTTCCTGGGCGTGCTTTCACTCAACGCGATTTTTGCCTCGGACCAATTGCTGATCCCGATTTCCTCGGACTTCCTGTCCTTGCGCGGCGCCTTGCAGATCGAACGCACGTTGAATGCGCTCGAACCCGTGCTGAAACGGCGCGTCGGCCGGCGCTACCTGTTGACACGTTTCGACCGCCGTCGC
Source organism: Sterolibacterium sp. (assembly GCA_041665185.1). Lineage (GTDB taxonomy): Bacteria > Pseudomonadota > Gammaproteobacteria > Burkholderiales > Rhodocyclaceae > JACRAR01. Next base: position 23,786 of record JBAYJH010000038.1, on the reverse strand, counting down.
AACATGAGTTTCGAGGTGCAAAAGCGCCTGCGCGAACACTTCGGCGACGAAGTGTGTGAAACGGTGATCTCGGAAAATGTGGCGGTCGCCGAGGCCCCGGCGGTTAACCGGGATATTTTCAGCCACGCCGCCGACAGTCGCGGCGCCTATGACTATGCCGCGCTGCTCGACGAATTGAGCGTCAAGAAATTTGTTTAGGCAAGCGGCGGGGCTGCGTTAGCGAGCGATGATGCTCAGAACATCTTCGAAATTCGCCGGAGGCGTGCGGACCGAGCCACGGTGGCAAACACTCGCCAGGATTTCACAGTCACGATAGATCTGGCGCAGTTTTCGCTGTGCATCGGCTTCGTCATGGCCGTGGATCATCAAGTTGTCCACGACTAGACCAACGCGTGTACGGATTCGGAACGCATACTTCGTGAGTACCGGGGAGATCATAGAAACCCCTTTGACGTCAATAACATCAAGCCAGTATATGTACCTGGCCGCATAAAATCAAGCTAGGTTTTTATTTTCTATGATATTTAAGTAGCTTAGCGAGCATTGAAGCGGACTTCCAAGCCTTTTGCGGCGTAATACGAGTTTCGGCGCGGGCTTCGTCGAATGACACGGGCGCCCTGTTCCATCCGAAACAGGGCGCCCGGGAAAACCGCTCAAAATCGGATCAGAGTGCCTTGATGGCGGCCGAAAGACGGCTCTTGTGGCGAGCGGCTTTGTTCTTGTGAATGATCTTCTTGTCGGCGATGCTGTCGATCGCGCTCATCGACTCGGAAAAAACTGCCTGGGCAGCCGTCTTGTCGCCGGCGACGATTGCCTTCTGCACTTTCTTGATCGCGGTGCGCAGGGTCGAACGCAGGCTCATGTTATGGGAACGCTGTTTGACCGCCTGACGGGCGCGCTTGCGCGCTTGTGCACTGTTTGCCATGTGTATAGTTCCAGCTAGGGCATGAAAGCCGGGCATTATATGGGTCTTTTCAGGTCGATGCAAGCCGGAGAACAACGTTATGATCCGGCAGTGCCACCTTCTCCTTCCGCATGAACCTGCTCAAGACCCTCGCCACGGTGAGCGGCATGACCTTGTTGTCGCGGGTCCTCGGCTTCGCTCGTGACGCGGTTATCGCCCATGCTTTTGGCGCCGGCCTGGCAAACGACGCCTTCGTGGTCGCCTTCCGCTTGCCCAACCTGTTGCGGCGCTTGTTCGCCGAGGGCGCATTTTCGCAAGCCTTCGTGCCCATTCTGGCCGAATACAAGAACCAGCGCGGGGAAGCGGAAACGAAACGCCTGATCGATCACGTTGCCACCATCCTGGCGCTGGCATTGGCCACAGTCTCGGCTTTGGGCATCATCCTGACGCCGATCCTGATCTACCTCACCGCCCCCGGTTTCGCCGCGGACGCGGAAAAATTCGCGCTGACGGTCGAACTGACCCGCATCACCTTCCCCTATATCCTGTTCATGTCGCTGGTGGCATTGGCGTCAGGTGTACTCAACACCTGGGGCCGCTTCGCATTGCCGGCATTCACGCCGGTGCTACTGAACATCAGTTTCATCGCCATGGCCTTGCTGGCGGCGCCCTACTTCGATCCACCGGTGCTGGCCCTGGCCTGGGCGGTCATCCTCGGCGGGATACTGCAACTGACGGTACAACTGCCGGCGCTGGCCCGGATTGGCATGCTGCCCAAGCTCTCCTTCAGCCTCAGGGATCCCGGCGTCAATCGCATCCTCAAGCTGATGCTGCCGGCCATACTGGGCGTCTCGGTGGCGCAGATATCGTTGATCATCAATACCATCTTCGCTTCCTTCCTGCCCAGCGGCAGCGTCTCCTGGCTGTACTATGCCGATCGGCTGATGGAGTTTCCCGCCGGGCTGCTCGGCGCGGCGCTGGGCACCATACTGCTGCCCAGCCTGTCGAAATTTCACGCCGATTCCCGAGCCGCGGAATTCTCCGCGCTGCTCGACTGGGGGCTGCGTCTGACTCTGCTGCTCACGCTACCGGCAGCTTTGGCGCTGGCGCTGTTGGGGGTGCCCTTATTGTCCACACTGTTTCAGCACGGCGCCTTCAGCGGCACCGACGTGTTACAGACGCGCAATGCGCTGGTTGCCTACAGCATCGGTCTGGCCGGCCTGATCCTGGTCAAGGTGCTGGCGCCCGGTTTCTATGCCCGTCAGAACATCCGCACGCCGGTGAAGATCGCGCTGTTCACGCTGGCGATCACCCAACTGATGAATCTGGCTTTCATCGGCTGGCTGCGCCATGCCGGATTGGCGTTGGCCATCGGCCTGGCCTCCTGCGTCAACGCCGCCTTGCTCTATCGAGGCCTGCGCCGCAACGGCACTTATGCCCCATTGCCGGGCTGGGCAATGTTTCTCGGCAAGCTCGGGCTGGCTTTGGCGGTGCTGGCGGTTGTGCTTTGGTTCGGCAGCGGCTCGGAAGCAGCGTGGCTGAAACGCGGGACACTGGACAAAGTCCTGTATCTCGCCGCCTTGGTCATGGGCGGCGCCTTTGCCTACTTCGCGACATTGGCGGCGCTGGGATTCCGTCCGGCCGATTTCAAACAGCGCAGTGCACTCTGAAGTGCCGCAAAAAAAAAGCGGCCAACTCTGGCCGCCTTCTTCTTTTGATGCTTGGCTAAGTCGGCATCAAGCGATCAGCGGAACGATCAGCAAGGCGACGATGTTGATGATCTTGATCAGCGGGTTCACCGCCGGACCCGCGGTATCCTTGTAGGGATCGCCAACGGTGTCGCCAGTGACCGCGGCCTTGTGCGTTTCGGATCCCTTGCCGCCGAAGTGACCGTCCTCGATGTATTTCTTGGCGTTGTCCCAGGCGCCACCACCGGTGGTCATCGAAATCGCCACGAACAGTCCGGTAACGATGGTGCCCACCAGCACGCCTCCCAGCGCCTGCGGGCCGAGGACAAAACCGACAACCACCGGCACCAGCACCGGCAGCAGCGACGGAACCATCATTTCCTTGATCGCTGCCTTGGTCAGCATATCGACTGCGCGCGAGTAATCGGGTTTGGATGTGCCTTCCATGATGCCGGGGATTTCCTTGAACTGGCGACGCACTTCGACCACCACCGATCCCGCGGCGCGTCCCACCGCTTCCATCGCCATGGCGCCGAAGAGATAGGGAATCAGGCCGCCGATGAACAGGCCGATGATGACGTAGTGGTTGGAGAGATCGAAGGTCAGCCCCACTTTGCCTGCGGCCTCCAGGGCATGCGTGTAGTCGGCGAACAACACCAGTGCGGCCAGCGCGGCGGAGCCGATGGCGTAGCCCTTGGTCACTGCCTTGGTGGTATTGCCGACGGCGTCGAGCGGATCCGTTACGGCGCGCACCGAGGCCGGCAGTTCGGACATCTCGGCAATGCCGCCGGCATTGTCGGTGATCGGGCCGTAGGCGTCGAGGGCGACGATGATGCCGGCCATCGACAGCATCGAAACGGCGGCGATGGCGATGCCGTACAGGCCGGCCAGCCAGAAAGCCATCCAGATCGCGGCGCACACCGAAAGCACGGGCCAGGCGGTGGAGCGCATCGAGACGCCGAGACCGGCAATGATGTTGGTGCCATGACCAGTAGTCGAGGCTTCGGCGATGTGTTTGACCGGAGCGAAATCGGTGCCGGTGTAGTACTCGGTGATGTAGACCATCAGGCCGGTCAGCACCAGGCCGATGATCGACGACTCGTACAGGGCCAGCGCGGAAATCACCTTGCCATCGTTCATCGTCATACCATTGGGAACGATCCAGGTGGTGAGCGGGTAGAAAGCGATCAGTGCCAGTACGCCCGAGACGACCAGGCCGCGATACAACGCGTTCATGATCTTGCCGCCCTCACGCGCCTTAACGAAATACACGCCGATGATCGAGGCGATGATCGAGAATCCGCCCAGCACCAGCGGGTAGAGCGCGGCCTGGGCGGCATTGGCCTTCAATGTCAGCGCACCGAGCAACATGGTGGCGACGATGGTCACGGCGTAGGTCTCGAACAGATCGGCGGCCATACCGGCGCAGTCGCCGACGTTGTCGCCGACGTTGTCGGCGATTACCGCCGGGTTGCGGGGGTCGTCTTCCGGAATGCCGGCTTCAACCTTGCCCACTAGGTCGGCACCGACGTCGGCGCCTTTGGTGAAGATGCCGCCGCCCAGACGCGCGAAAATCGAAATCAGCGAGGAGCCAAAACCCAGACCAACCAGCGGATGGATGATGTGATCGATGCTGGTCCCAGGAGCGGCGATGCTCGTCAGATAGGCGTAGTAGCCCGCTACGCCGAGCAGGCCCAGACCCACCACCAGCATGCCGGTGATGGCGCCGCCCTTGAAGGCGACATCCAGCGCCGGAGCAAGGCCATGGCGGGCAGCCTCGGCGGTACGGACGTTGGCGCGTACTGACACGTTCATGCCGATATATCCGGTCGCACCGGACAGTACCGCACCGATCAGAAAGCCGAAGGCCGTCAGCCAGCCCAGCGCCGGCACCAGGCCGATGACAAGGAACAGCACGACGCCGACAATCGCGATGGTCGTGTATTGCCTGTTAAGGTAGGCTTGGGCACCGACCTGAATAGCGTGGGCGATTTCCTGCATACGCGCATTTCCGGCCGGTTGCGCCAGAATCCACTTGCTGGAAATGGCACCATAGGCAATCGCCACCACAGCGCAAATCAGAGCAAACATTAGTCCGGACATGCATTTCTCCCTTTGATTTGAAATCTTCAATGGCTAGCGCCATCCCCTACTGCTCACCGCGACTCAGTCAATACGGCAAATCTGGCCTGGATATGCTCCGCATACGCGCTGATGAAGTTCTATCAGTCGCCAATATTCTTGTTGGTTCTATCTGCTGGAGGATGAACCCAATTGGATTTTTTGGATTTTACCATGCCGAGAGTTGGAGATTTGCTATTCGCGATAGAAGTCGTTGAGTCACGCATAAGCTGGCTATGTGACAAGCCACCAACAACCTGCAAAATCAATTTTCTGGAGAAGTTGGAATTGACCGAAAACAACGGCTAGTATCCGCATTGGCTTGAAAGGTCGAAATTGTCCAGCGTTGTGATGGACAGCCGCCCCCTCGCGTGCGCGCCGCTTCAATGGCAAAATACCGCCCGACAATCGGAAAGGAGAAGTGTGATCATGCAGCAAGGAAAGGTTCTCGTTGCCCAGGGCGGTGGGCCGACCGCTGTCATCAACCAGTCGATGGCGGGCGTAGTGCTGGAAGCGCGCAAGTTCCGCAACGTCGAGTTGGTGTATGGCGCCTATCATGGCGTATCGGGAATCCTCTCCGAAGAGTTCCTCGATCTCACCCAGGAAACCAGCCATAACATAGAGATGGTGGCGAACACGCCATCCTCGGCGCTCGGTTCGACGCGCGACAAACCCGATCTGAAGTATTGCCAGGAGATATTCAAGGTTCTCAAGGCGCACGGGATCGGCTACTTCTTCTACATCGGCGGCAACGATTCGTCGGATACGGTCCGCATCGTCAGCGAAGAAGCCGCGCGAGCCGGCTATCCGTTGCGCTGCATCCACATCCCCAAGACCATCGACAACGACCTGGTCGGCAACGATCACACGCCCGGATTTCCTTCCGCCGCGCGCTTCGTGGCCCAGGCCTTCATGGGCGCCAATCTGGACAATGCGGCGCTGCCGGGCGTGTACCTGGCGGTGGTCATGGGACGGCATGCCGGATTTCTTACCGCGGCATCGGCGCTTGGCAAGAAATTTCCCGACGACGGCCCGCACCTGATTTACATCCCGGAGCGCACCTTCAAAGTCGACAACTTCATTGCCGATGTCAAGGCGGCCGACCATAGATAAGGGCGTTGTGTAATCGCTGCTTCGGAAGGCATCCACGACGAGCAAGGAGTCCCGATCATCACCAAGCTGTCGAGCCGAGTGGAGCGTGACGCCCATGGCAACGTCCAGCTTTCCGGCACGGGCGCCCTGGCGGACTTGCTCTGTAACGAAATCAAGAACGAGCTCGGCATCAAACGTGTGCGCGGCGATACTTTTGGCTATTTGCAGCGCAGTTTCATGGGTTGCGTTTCGGACGTCGATCAGCGCGAAGCGCGGGAAGTCGGCGAGAAAGCGGTGCAATTCGCCATGTGGGGCGACCGCGACGGCTCGGTGGCCATCAAGCGTACCGGGTTTTATTCGGTCGACTACCATCTGACGCCCTTGGCGGACATTGCCGGCAAGACTCGCGTCATGGAAGACGAATTCATCGCCGCAAACGGGACGGATGTAACCGACGCTTTCCGGCTCTATCTCAGGCCGTTGTTGGGTTCAGGCATGCCCGACGCCTACCGGTTGCGGCTCCACAAGGTCGACAAGATTCTCGCCCCAGGCAAGTAAGCAGTTCAGCAAAGGGATCGATCGATGCGCGGCACCAAGCATCGGTCAATCCCCGAAAGAGATCCCCAAATCCCGGCCGGTCTGTAGCGTGTCGCAGTCCAGCGGCACGCCCTTCATGCGGCCGGCGACCTCTTCCAGAGCGACATAATTGACGTTGGGAAAAGCCAGCGCCACCATCACGCCGCTGTGTCCCTCTTCCAGGGCGCGCACCGCCGCGGTGCCGAAACGCATGGCAGCAAGGCGGTCAAAGGCGGTGGGACTGCCGCCGCGCAGCAGATGGCCGAGCACCACCACCCGCGTGTCCTTGCCGGTACGATCCTGCAACACTTTGGCGACATGTTCGCCTATCCCTCCCAGGCGCTCGGCGTGGCCGATTTCGGCAGGCGCAAGAATCGCCCGCTCGCCGTGCGAGGGTTCCGCACCTTCGGATACCACCACCAGCGAATACATGCGACCCTCGTTATCGCGGGACCGAATCTTGGCGGCCACCTTGTCGAGATCGAACGGAATCTCCGGAATCAGGATGGCATGGGCACTGCCGGCAATGCCGGCATGCAGCGCGATCCATCCGGCATAGCGGCCCATCACCTCGACCACCATTACGCGCTGGTGACTTTCCGCGGTGCTGTGCAATCGGTCCAGGCATTCGGTGGCAAAAGCCACGGCGGTATCGAATCCGAAAGTGGTAAACGTCTTGTCCAGGTCGTTGTCGATCGTCTTGGGCACCCCGACGACACGAAGACCTTTCTGGTGAAGGGCGTTGGCGATAGTGAGGGAACCGTCGCCGCCGATCGAAACCAGGGCATCCAGCTGCTTCATGGCAAAAAACTGGAGGATTTCGTCCGTCCGGTCGACGTCCCTAGTGGTTCCATCCGGCATTTGCACCGGGAAATGGAGTGGATTACCCTTGTTGGTGGTTCCCAGTATGGTGCCGCCGAGATGGCCGATGCCTCTCACCGTTTTCTGCGTCAGGCGATACACCCCCCCCTCGGGATAGCGCTCGGGGAAGAGGATGCCGTTGAACCCCTCATGAATACCATAGGACTCCCAGCCGCGATTCGCCGCCGCAATGACAACCGATCTTATTACTGCGTTGAGTCCCGGCGCGTCGCCGCCACCAGTACAGATGGCGATGCGTCGAATCGGATTGGTCATGGCAGATCCTGTCGGACAGTAGGCTAACCGGAAAGTGCCTCGAAGGCACGGTTGCGAATTTCCTCGACCTTCCCCTGCCCGGATATCTTGCGGCACTTTGGCGATTTGGCATCGCCGGAGGAAGCCCATTTGCTGTAGTACTCGACCAGGGGTTGGGTCTGGGCGTGGTACACCTCGAGGCGCTTGAGCACCGTCGCCTCCTGGTCATCGTCGCGCTGTATCAGCGGCTCCCCGGTGGCATCGTCCTTGCCATCTACCTTCGGTGGGTTGAACTTCACGTGGTAGGTGCGGCCTGACGCCAGATGCACCCGACGCCCGCTCATGCGGGTGACGATATCGCCATCCGGGACATCGATCTCCAGGACGTAATCAATGACCACGCCGGCTGCTTTCATCGCTTCGGCCTGGGGAATGGTGCGCGGAAAACCATCCAACAGATAGCCCCTGGCGCAATCCGGCTGCTCTAGCCGCTCCTTCACCAGCGCGATGATGATGTCGTCAGAGACGAGCTTTCCGGAATCCATGACCTTCTTGGCTTCCAGGCCCAAGGGTGTCCCGGCGCGAATCGCGGCACGCAGCATATCGCCGGTGGAAATCTGCGGTACCGAATAACGTTGGCAAATGAAGTTGGCTTGGGTCCCTTTTCCGGCTCCGGGGGGTCCGAGAAGTATCAAACGCATGGCGGCTCCTGTAGAAATCGCTCCAAAACCCATCATACACTTAAGGATTTAAGCACATTTTGAAAATGTATTGATTAACCCATAACGATTGCTCAACAGCCGCGCCGATCAAATTCGCGGCGCACGCGCTTGAGGTCATCCGGCGTATCGACACCTGCGGCAGGCGCCTGCTCGCAAACCACCACCCGGATCGAATAGCCGTGCCATAGCGCGCGCAATTGCTCGAGTGCTTCGCAACGTTCCAGGGGAGACGGTTCGAGCTGTCCATACTGGCGCAGGAACCCGACGCGATAGGCATACAGCCCGATATGTCTTTGCGCCGGAAAATCCGGCGGAAGAACGTCCGGCGTCGCCGCAAAGGCATCGCGATCCCAGGGAATCGGCGCGCGGGAGAAATACCGCGCGTGGCCGCTTCTATCGGCGACCACCTTGACCACGTGCGGGCTGAAGAAATCGCTGGCTTCGGTGATGGCGTGGCTGGCGGTGGCCATGGCCGCATCGCGATCTCCCGACAACGCCGCGGCAACCGATTCAATCAATGCGGGATCGATCAGCGGTTCGTCACCTTGAACATTGACTACGATCTCATCATCTTCCCAACCGAGTCGCAACGCCACCTCGGCGATTCGATCCGTGCCGCTGGGGTGGTCGGACTGCGTCATGAGCGCCTGAAAGCCTCGGGACGCGACCGCGGAAAAGATGTCTGGATGGTCGGTAGCCACCCATATACCGTCGTTCTTGCAGCGTTGCGCCGCCTCGACGACATGGACCACCATCGGTTTGCCTGCGATATCCGCCAGCGCCTTGCCGGGCAAACGCGTCGATGCGTAGCGTGCCGGGATGACGATGCGCAACAACTCACACCCCTTCTGTGGTCAGGCTGCGCGCCTCATCCTCCAGCATCACCGGAATATCGTCCTTGATCGGATAGGCCAACCGGCATGGCTTGCAGACCAGCTCGGCTTGCGCCTTGCGATAGTCGAGCGGACCCTTGCAAATCGGGCAGACCAGGATTTCAAGCAGGCGGGCGTCCATGCGACTTCTCCATAAGGCACTGTTCAACATGCGTGACGAGATCAGATCCCGCCTTTACGGGAGCAACTTGCGCCGTCACCGGCAGGACCCATACCGGGCGATCGGTGAGTCCGGAGCATTTTACCGCATCTTTCTCCGTCATCAGCAGCGCGTCCGCGCAAATCGCTGAAAGATCTTCGGCCTGATAGCGGTGATGATCGGGAAATGCGTGTGCGGAAAAACTCAGGCCCAGCTTGGCGAGATGATCGAAGAAACGTTGCGGCGCGCCTATCCCGGCGACAGCGGCAAGTTTCAGTTGCGTCAACGCGACAGGCTCGCAAGTCCGCGCCGGATCGACAAGCGAGTAGAAGCTGTTCCCGTTCAGAGCCATCCTGAATACGGCGCTCCCGGCACTCGGAAAACTGCCCGGGCCGTTGAACACCAAGGCATCGACTTGTCGCAAACGTCCTGCCGGCTCGCGTAGCGGCCCGGCCGGCAGCAAGCGGCGATTCATCAGGTCGCGTCCATCCAGCACCGCAATCTCGACGTCTCGCGCCAGGCGATAATGCTGCAAGCCGTCGTCGCTGAGGATCAGATCGCATTCGGGATGGGCGGTCAACAGGGCCAGGCCGGCAGCGACCCGGTCCTGCCCGACGAACAGCGGCAGACCGCTACGCCGTTTGAGCAGAAGGGGCTCATCCCCGACCTCCGAGGCTGGGCTGTCGGCATGCACTTCACGCACCTGGTGGGAACTCATGGCGCCACCATGGCCTCGACTGATGATCCCGGGATGTCGGCCGCGCAGCTGTAGTTGTTGTGCCAGCCAGAGCGTTAACGGCGTCTTGCCGCTGCCACCGACGGTTATGTTGCCGACCACCACCACGGGTACCGGCAGGAGCTTGGTCTGGAGCAGGCCGATTCGATACAGGGCGCGTCGCAACGCCACCACCACCGCAAAAACACCTGACAGGGGGAGCAGCAGTGTCGTCAGCAGTCCACGCCCTCGCCAGGCGTCTTGCAGTCTGCCGCTCACTTCCATTTGGAAGCTCATGGTGGAAGCATCGGATACGGCAGCGCGCCGCAGCGGTCAGCGGGGAGAGTTCTGGGTAGCGAAGGAAATGTGCGACAACCCGGCCTGCTGTGCGGCCTGCATCACATCGATGACGCTCTGATGGGAGGCCTTGGCATCGGCACTGATGATGACGACCGGTTCCTTGGCCGAATTGCCGTCGCCAAGCGCGCGTCTGAGCGCCAGACTGATGGTGGCGACATCGCGGGCCCCCAGGGCGCTGTGATTGACCATGACATCCCCCTGGTCGCTGACAACGACGTTGATTTCATTTGGCGGGTCCTGCGATTGCTGGGCTTCGGCGGTCGGCAGGTTGATCTCCAATCCGGCATATTTTGAGTACGTGGTGGTGATCATCAGGAAGATGAGTATCACCAGCAACACGTCGATCATCGGGATCAGGTTGATCTCGGGTTCCTCATGGCTGCGCCCGCGCTGGAAATTCATGGCTTGGTCCCCCGACACCGATTACTTGCGTTCGCCATGGACCAGTTCGACCAGCTTTACCGCCTGCTGTTCCATCTCGATCACCAGTCCATCGACCAGGGCGCGGAAGTGGCGGTAGAAGATCATGCTTGGAATGGCGATGATCAAGCCGAATCCGGTGTTGTAGAGAGCCACCGATATTCCGTGGGCCAGCGCTTGCGGATTGTTGCCGGAAGCGGTCGGTGAGCCGAAGATTTCAATCATGCCCACCACTGTGCCGAAAAGTCCCATTAGCGGACTGATCGATGCAATGGTGCCGAGGCTGGTGAGGAACCGCTCCATTTCATGGGCCGCCGCATGCCCCGCTTCCTCGATCGACTCCTTCATCACTTCGCGCGAACTCTTGACGTTGCGCAATCCCGCAGCGAAGACGCTGCCGAGCAGCGAGTGTCCTTCCAGACGTTGCAGCATCTGCTCCGTGGCGCCATTCTGGCGATAATCGCCGACGACGCTGACCAACAAGCCCGGGGGAATGATCTTGGCGTGGCGCAATGCAGTGGCGCGCTCGATGATCAAGGCAACGGCGATGATGGATGCCAGCAGCAGGGGGTAGATGGGCCAACCGGCGGCCTGAATGATAGAGAACACGAAGCGCTCCTTGCGACTACGGAAGAAGGGCGCACTTTAGCCTGTGGCGTCAATTTCGGCAAGGCAACGAAACGCCCCGAAGGTGCCGCGAAGCAAATCCCCTTGCGGGAAAGTCCCCTTGGGGGACGCCCTGAAGGAAGTCCCCTTGGGGGACGCCCCGAAGGAAGTCCGCTTGGGGGACGCGGTCAAGCGGGCTTCCGTTACAATCGCTGCCATGCCGATGTCGCATCAGCCCACTCAGGAAAATGCGCGCGCCCTTGCCTCCTCGTGGCAAGCGAGCGTGGACCGGGCCTCGGCGGTCCCGGCGCGGACATCGATCCACTCCACCGGCAAAGATCTGACGATCGAGGCCCTAGCCGAATTTGTCGCGGCAACCATCCATGCCGACAAAACCTTGTTGCTGGTCATTCCCGACGACGAATGGCTGCCCGAACTTTCCAATGCCCTGGATCTCGCCCTGCGGCCGCTCTGCCTGGTCCTGCCGGGGCCGGGCTTCGCCGCCGGCATCGCCCTGCGCGCCACCTTGGCGCTGCTGAAGAGTCGTCTCGCGCGCGGCAACGAAACTGCCTATGGCGCTGCCTGGGAGGCGCAACGGGCCCGCCTCGATCAGCACGAACCCTTGTGGCAACTCACCCTGAATTGGAGTTCGACTGGCGATGCCTACGGCGCCTGGCCCGCTCACGTCGACGAGCTATTTCCGATCTGCATCATTCCGGGCGTGCGCGCTGAAACAATTGCCGGAGTCCAGCGCGATGTATTGCTCATACTCCATCCGGAACGGATGACGGCGAGTCTGCCTACGCTGTTGATGCGCGGCAAGCGTGCGCTGCTTCTACAGGACGTCGAAGCGACGGCGGCCGGTAGGCTGGTTCCGGTTGATGAACAGACCCGCCTCGCCGCCGAGTATCGGATGCTGGCTCAGGAACTGGGCGACATGGAACTCGAATTCGCCACAGTCCAGGCCGAGTTGGCCGAGTTTTCCCGTGTCTATCACGCCCAAGTGGGTGCCCGCATGACCGAACTCGATGCACTTCAGGCCAGGATCGCCGCCTGCTATGCCGATCGTATTTCAGCCGACGCGGCGGCGCAGCATCACGCTGAACAGGCCCAGGCTCAAGCGGAGCGATCGCGCGACGAACACCGGCATTTTTCTGAACTCGATCGGGAAACGGAAAAACCCTTCGCGCCCAGCAGCGACATGAAGCGGCTATTCCGTCAACTGGCGCAGAAGATTCACCCAGATCGCGCCGAGGATGAGAACGACCGGGCTTGGCGAACCGAGCTGATGAGCGAAGCCAACCGCGCATACCGCGCCGGCGACGAAATGGTGCTGCGTGAAATACTCAGCCAGTGGCAAGCGGGACGACATGATCGACCATCGGACAAATCCCCGGATGCGCCTTCGCCCGAACTGGCGCGACAGGTGTCGCGCATGCAGCGGCGACTGGCGGAAATCGAAGCGGAACTCAATCGGCTGCTCGGTTCGCGCCTGTACGAGCTATTCCTGGCCGCCGGCCTGGCGCATCAGCGCGGACGTGACCTGCTCGCGGAAATGGTCGAGCAACTCGATGCGCAAATCGAGCAAGCACGATCGAGGCTCGAACTACTCGAAGCCGCCTGATCCGAACATTGATCTCAGTTCAGTCGATCACCGTGCTCGACGCGCTCGAGGAAAGCCTGCGCCGACTGGTTGCCCAGATGCGCTGCGCTACGCAGCCATTTCATCGCCAGACGCAAGCTGCGTGTCACCCCATCACCCCGATAGTAGGCGCAGCCAAGTTCGTATTGCGCATCCACTTCACCCAACGCCGCCGCCTTGCGCAACCATCGTCCCCCCTCGCGGGCATTCTGGATACTGCGGGGCACACCTTGTCCGTACAAAAGGCAAAAACCGAGGCTGTACATGGCGTAGGCATCCTCATGCTGTTCCACCGCCTGGATAAACCAGCGCAAGGCCGCGCGGTAGTCTTGCACGACGCCCCGGCCAAAATAGTACATGTCTGCGAGAGCCAGCTTGGCGTCGAACAGGCGTGCCGCCTTCATGTACCAGACCACCGCCTGGCTGGTATCCGGCTCGGTGCCGATGCCGTGTCGATAGCATTCACCGAGCATGAATGCGGCGCGCCGGTGGCCCAGTTCCCCTGCCTTGCGATAGAACGCCACGGCTTGTGGCAGGTTGTCGCTCGTGGCGTCGCCATGCAGCAACTGCTCCGCGCAGGAATAATAGTGGCGCTCCAGCTCGCCTAGTGCCGGTTGCCAGCCGGCCTCCCCCGCCGCACGCAGCAATTGCTCGCCGCGTCCCGGATTGATGCGAACGCCGATGCCGTGCAGATAGCATCGCCCGAGTTCGGCCAGGCCATGCGGCTCGCCCGCCGCCGCCGCCGCGCGATAGTGTTCGACCGCCTGGCGACAATCACGCGCCACCCCTTCGCCGAGCTCATAACATTCACCCAGCCAGACATGCGCGGCCGCATCCTTACCCTCGGCCGCGCGACGGTACCAGGCAACCGCCAATTGCGGGTTCGCGGCGACGCCATCACCATTGCGGTAGCAATGTCCGAGCTTGAGCTGGGCGCGCGCGTGTCCCTGTCTGGCGGCAGCGCGATACCAGCGAATCGCTTCCGCCATATCCTGGGACAAACCGCCGCGACCGAAAGCCAGCCATTCGCCGAACTCGTACTCGGCGTCGCGATTGCCGAGATCGGCGGCGCGGCGATACCAGCCGAGGCCCGCCTGGGGATCGCGGGTGACACCATAACCAAAGATACAACACTGCCCCAGCAAAAACATCGCGCCGCTGACCCGTTTGCGTGCCGCGGCACGAAACCAGCCGATTGCTTCGGCGTAGTCCTGGGGCATGCCTTCGCCGGCATACAGGCACATGCCAAGACAGTACATCGCCGCAGCGCTGCCGCCGTTGGCCGCCGAGCGCCACAGACGCACCGCCTCGGCTCGATCTTCCGCTACCCCACGGCCAAAGAAGCAACAGCGCGCCAGCAAATCGCAGGCGCGCTGGTGCCCCTGCTCGGCGGCCAGCCGCAACCAGCGGGCGGCTTCCTTGAAGTCACGCGGGCCGTCGAGGCCAAAATAGTGCGCGCGCCCGAGCCAATATTGTGCCACGCGTGCCCCGATGCCACCCTTGCCGGCGACATCGCGAAACAGTTGCAACGACCGCAGGACATCCCTGGCGATCCCATGCCCGCGCAGCAGGCACAGACCCAGCCAGGTCATGCCGCGCAAATCCTTGCGCATGGCGGCGCGTTCGAACAGCCGCGCCGCCTCGGCGTGATCCTTGGGCAGGCCGAAGCCCTGGTAAAGCAGCCAGCCGAGCACCGCTTCGCCGGACGCGCAGGCCCTCTCGGCACTCTGCGACGCCCAGCGCACTGCCAGGACATAGGACTTGTCTACGCCCTCACCGACCGCCAGATGCCAAGCGAGTTCGGCCTGGGCTTGCGGATTGCCCGCCTCGGCCATGCGCGATAATTCCGCGAGTGGCAAACTGCGCCAAAAGTCTTCAGCCGGCCCGAGCAACTCAATACCCTGGGCCGCTCCGCGCTCGATCAGGCTCGTCTCCAGCGCTTCGCGGAAAATACCGAGTAGCGTCGGCGAGTGTAGCGGTATCAGTGAGTCAGTCGTCACGGACGGTAATCAAGAAGGTTGGCAGTTGCCGGCGCATAATCGGGACAGAAACCGGGGTGCAAGGTTACCGCAATTCGGCTTGGCATAACGCGCCGGTAACCCGCGAAGGCCAATTCCGTTGATGCCGCCGGCATATGGCCGGGGCTCGCGGCTTATCCACAAAATCTGTGGATAAGCTTGTGGATTGACTCGGAGTGAAATCCGTAAATCGGCTTGCGGAAAGGCTTTTTCCTGGTTCGCCACAAAATGAAGCTTTTATTACATCATTTATAATACAATGACTTACAATCAGACCCGGCTCTGCATGCGGGTCATGGCCCGGTCCGGTCGCAGAAGCTGACCAATGTGTGGATTCCATTACGATCCGAATTGCCTTTTTCACCGAATGTCAACAGTTGATTCCAACGCGCATGACGCCTGAAGTCTTCACCGTTTCCCGCTTGAATCGCCTCGCCCGGGAGGTCTTGCAGCAGAATTTTCCGCTATTCTGGATCAGCGGTGAAATATCCAATCTCACCCGCGCCGCCTCCGGCCATGTGTACTTTTCGCTCAAGGACGACGCGGCCCAAGTACGCTGCGTCATGTTCCGCAATCGCGCGCAACTGGTCGCCTGGCGCCTCGAAAACGGCCAACAGGTGGAAGCGCAGGCATTGGTAACGCTCTACGAAGCGCGCGGCGAGTTTCAGTTGAACATCGAGGGATTGCGCCGCGCCGGAATTGGCGCGCTCTATGAAGCCTACGCCAGGTTGCTGGAGCGGCTGGAACGCGAGGGACTGTTCGCCCCGGAAAGGAAACGGGTACTGCCGCGCTTTCCCCGCTGGATAGGCATCATCAGCTCGCCGCAAGCGGCAGCGCTCGGCGATATCATTACCACACTGCAACGGCGCGCCCCGCATCTGCGCATCATCCTTTACCCGGCGCCGGTCCAGGGCGACGGTGCCGGCGCCAGAATCGCCGCGGCAATCATGACGGCCGGCGAAAGATCCGAATGCGACGTCTTGATCGTCGCTCGCGGCGGCGGCAGCATCGAGGATCTCTGGGCATTCAATGAAGAATCCGTCGCTCGCGCCATCGCTGCCTGTCCGTTGCCGGTAATCAGCGGCATCGGCCATGAGACCGACACCACCGTCGCCGACTTCGTCGCCGACCAGCGCGCGCCGACGCCAACGGCAGCGGCGGAACTGGTCAGCGCCGGATGGTTTGCCGCCACGCACGAACTCGCTGCGCTGCACCTTGGCCTACGGCGGACGATGCTCATGCAGATGGAAGCGCGAATGCAGCGTATCGACTCGATCGCGCGTCGCCTGCTCCATCCCGGTGCGCGCCTGTCGACCAACCGACAGGTGCTGGCACACCTTGAGACCAGGCTGTGTGCCGCCCTGGGCCGCCGGCTTCGCCGTGAAGCCGTCAATCTGGAACGAGCACAGGCTCGCCTTCGCCAGGCGCGTCCAGCCCTATCGCCCGTCCGCGCCACCATCGGCTTGCTGGGCCAGCGGCTCGGCGCCGCAACCAGACGTCGCCTGGCGGCTGATGATGCCCGCCTCGCTACGGTCACCGCAGTCCTTGCCCAGTTGAGTCCAATGGCAACTTTGCAGCGTGGCTATAGCATCGTTCGGGACCGCCATGGCAAAGCGATCCGCACCAGCCAGCAACTCGCGGCAGGCGACCCAATCGAATTGCACTTCGCCCAGGGTTGGGCACAGGGACACGTCGACAAGATCGGATAACGGTTTCGAGCCGCCCATCGGCCCATGCGGAAATGTTTGCGAAATAGGCATACCCCGACTAAAATAGTCGGGATTTCAAACGATCTGGTTTATCTGCCCACAGGAGAATCATCATGGAACATACCCTACCCCCGCTCCCCTTCGCGATGGACGCATTGGCGCCGCATATGTCCAAGGAGACTTTCGAGTACCACTATGGCAAGCATCATCAGGCCTACGTCACCAATCTGAACAACCTGGTCAAGGGTACCGAGTATGAGAGTCTCGACCTTGAGAGCATTATCAAGAAAGCGCCGGCCGGCGGCATTTACAACAACTCCGCCCAGGTCTGGAACCACAGCTTCTTCTGGAACTGCTTGAAACCGAATGGCGGTGGCGCTCCGACCGGTGCTCTGGGAGATGCCATCAGCAAGAAGTGGGGATCTTTCGACGAGTTCAAGAAGGCCTTCCAGGCCTCGGCGGTCGGCAACTTCGGCTCAGGCTGGACCTGGCTGGTGAAGAAGGCAGATGGCGGCGTCGACATCGTCAACATGGGCGCCGCCGGCACACCTCTGACCACCGGCGACAAGCCATTGCTGTGCGTCGACGTGTGGGAGCATGCCTATTACATCGACTACCGCAATGCCCGGCCCAAGTTCGTCGAAACTTTCTTGAACAACCTGGCCAACTGGGATTTCGCTGCCAGGAATTTCGCCTGAGGGTAACGCGGTTTGTGTATTGTGAGAAAAAAAACGCGACAGTTGCGATAAAGTCGTAACTTGTTGCAGCGCACCGGACCATAAAGTCGTAACTCAAATGGGCACCACTCGTGGTGCCCATTCTATTGCTCCATTCGGTTTGGCTTTCTCATCCACCAACGTAGATGAGCGGATGAACAGTGGTTGCGTGCATGGAGGCGGAGAACACATCCGTCACCGAGCCCCCAATTTGAGCAGACACTGCGCAACTCGGTAAAAGCGGCGGCAGGCGGTAAACTGAATGGGCCGGGCAGCAAGATGGTCACGCCTGAGAAGATGGAACTCTCGCGAGTGCGGGCAGAGAACATCCGGCTGAAACGGGAGAACGAAATCCTAAAGAATGCGACGGCATCCCCCAGGGGACTTCCTTCGGGGCATACTTCGCGAGGGATGTGCTGTGAGGTATGCCTGGATTGACGAGCATCGACGGACGTATGGAATCCTGTGCGGTGCTGAATGTCAGCATTAGCGGGTACAGGCACGGAAACGCGAAGGTAGCCCGAATCGCAAGCGGCCGATAGACGCGCAGACGCTGGCGCTGATTCAGGCCATCTACAAGGAACTGAAGAGCGTCTACTGGGCACCTCGCATGGTGCGCGAACTGCGCGGCAGAGGATGTCCGGCCAGCAAGGAACGCGTTGAGCGACTGATGCGAGAGAACGGCATCCGGGCACGCCACAAGCGACGCTTCAAGGTGACGACTGACTCGAAGCATGCCCTGCCGGTGGCGCTGAACCTGCTTGACCGCGACTTCGCCCCGACGAAGCCGAATCAAGCCTGGAGCGCCGACATAGCCTACGCTCAGCAGGAAGTCCCCTTGGGGACATTTGGACAGACGAAGGCTGGCTCTACCTCGTCGTGGTTCTCGATCTGTTCAACAGGGAAATCATCGGCTGGTCGATCAAGCCGAGGATGATGGCGGATAGCCGCACCGGCCGACCTGTTCGACTATATCGAACCGTTCTACAACCGCAGGCCCCACCTTTGAAATTCGTGGAAGACCGGATTACCACTCAGCGTGAGCGGCAATTGGCGGCATAATGCCGATGGGTTGGAAGACAAAAATCAGAGGGAAGCTCAACAATTGGGGGAGACGAAAAAGTGACTACCCGCTCTGCGCATGCAACCATCAAAGGCTACTTCTATCAGTTCGACCACACGATAGTACGACTCCTTGAGGCTGCGGCGCCGCAGTCGAGCGTCGTTGTCGAGGGTATTGAGGACGTCGATCTCGACGACGGTGATGAGAGTGCCTTTGTTCAGTGCAAGTACTACGAGGGAACAGAGTACAACCATTCGGTAATCAAGGATGCCGTGATCCAGATGCTCAAGCACTTTCACGGGGCCGGCTGCCCAGCCGACCAAAAGTACAGGTATCGAGTCTACGGGCATTACAAGGATGGACAGACGAAGCTTCCAACAGCCATCGACCTGGACTTCCTCAAGAAGAACTTCCTGACTTACACGCACGAGAAGAAAACCCACGAGGTCCATACGAAGCTCGGTATCAGCAACGCGCAGCTCACCAGCTTTCTCAACCTGCTGGACATAAATCTGAACGCGCCATCGTATGACGACCAGCAGAAGCAGGTTATCAAGCTGCTCGTCTCGCAGATTTCCGACTGCAAAGCCGAGGATGCGGAGACGTTCTACTATCCAAACGCGATCAACGCGATTCAGACATTGGCTATCCAAGCTGACTCGAAGAAACGCAAGATTACGAAGGCGAAGTTTGTTTCGTCGGTGAACCGCAAGGAAATCGTCTTTAGCCTGTGGCTGCGACAGAAGTTCGGCGATGACTACTACGCCAAGCTCATCAAGCGGAAATACTTCAAGTTCTCTTCCACCAAGGTGCCCAAAGCGTCAAGGATATTTGTCATAGATATGACTGACGAGTTCGAATTACCGAAAGCGGCGACGCTGCTCGCCAAAATCGGCAATTCCCTTTGGCACGTCGAGCACACGCGCACGCCACAGCAGGACCGATTCTGCCCATACATCCTCATGCGAGGTCTTGCGCCGCAGGACCTGGTTTCGCTAAAGGGAAGCCTGCTGGAACAAGGAATCAAGTTCGAGGACGGCTACCCATTCAACGGCTCTGCTTTCTCCCCGGCGCTCCTTGCCGCCGCTCCCACGAAGGAAAATCTGATCCGGCTGAAGTTCATACCGGCAGAGGAACAACTCGTACCGGTGGCCTCCGCAATTACGGATTCCATAGTCGAACTTTACGATTTCTTCAAGGCCACCCAATTGGAGGCCGTGTATGCGCCGGCAGGCGTCCCTCACCACCGGATCAAGATTGACAGCACATATTTCATTACCGAGGTTCTATGACATGACTGATTCCAGCGAGATGAAGGCCGAAGTAATCGCGGTGTATCCCGACAAGGTGAAGATTTCTGTCGAGAACATCGCGGCATTTTCAGACGGCAAGAGCATCAAGGTCGGCTCCTACCTGCGGATAACGGACAACGAGTCTTGTGCGTTGATCGCGATCATCGAGAATTTTTGCATAGAGGTCACGGAGAAGGCGGAACGCTGTCACATCATCGAAGCGCTGCCGCTCGGCATTATCCGCGACGGCAAGTTCATCCGGGGCGGCGATACGCTAACCATTCCGCCAACCGGTGTATCACCTGCGACCGAGGACGACATCAAAAAGATCTTCATGGAATCGGTTGAACCGGCCAAGACATTCGCGTTCAGCGCACTGGCGGCAAATCCGGCCATTTCGGTTCCCGTCGACGGCAACCGCTTCTTCAACAAGCATATCGCCGTAGTCGGCTCTACCGGAGCTGGGAAGTCACACACGATCTCAAAGATTATCCAGACGGCCGTAGCCGCAAAAGACGGCAGCTATACGCTGAACAACTCGCATGTCGTCATCTTCGATATTCACTCAGAATACACGACGGCCTTTCCGGATGCGAACTGCCTCAGCATAAGCAACCTGCACCTTCCTTACTGGCTACTCAATAGCGAGGAACTCGAAGAGATTCTCTTGGATACCGGCGAGCGCGACAACTACAACCAGTCGTCTGTGTTTCGCAACCTCGTCACGGAAAACAAGAGGAAGCACAACCCGGGCGTGAAATCCGTCTTTTACGACAGCCCTTTGAAATTCGACATTGACCAAGTACTGAACGCGCTATACAACATCAAAGAGGAGACCGTAAACGCAAGGAACGAGTCGCGCTACATGATTAAGGATGGCTCCTATTCGCTCGCAACAGACGGCAAGACTGACGCAACCCACGGCTTGGAACTAACGGCGCAGGAACGCCTCGACAGGTATTTCGAGAAACGGCTTGACTTTCATCAGACCAAACCGCAGAGCATTACAAATGGCATTTACGCCGACAAGACACTGGAAAAATTCTTTACGCGCTTCGAGTCGAAGGTAGCGCAGGAGAGGCTGGAGTTCTTATTCGGCGCGGCAGCCCAGACAACCACATTGGAAGGTACGCTCAAGAGCTTGATCGGCTATGGCGACAAGAACGCGAACGTTACCGTCATCGATCTGAGCGGTGTTCCCTTCGAGGTACTGAGCATCACAGTCTCGCTAATTTCCAGAATTCTGTTTGAGCACGGCTATCACTACAAGGTGCTGAGGAGCAAAGCAGGCGAACTCCTCAATAGCGACGCACCAATCCTGCTGGTCTATGAGGAAGCGCACAAGTACGTGCCTAACAGCGACCTCGCCAGGTTCAGGGCGTCCAAGCTATCGATTGAGCGCATAGCGAAGGAAGGCCGGAAATATGGCGTCACGCTCTTGCTTTCGAGCCAGAGGCCTTCGGAAATATCCGAAACGGTGTTCTCCCAGTGCAGCAACTTCCTGGCGATGCGGCTCACGAATCCAAACGACCAAAGCTACGTGGCGCGCCTGCTGCCCGACACGCTCGGGAACTTGTGCGACAAATTGCCGACTCTGAGCGCTGGGGAGGCGCTGCTTATCGGTGAATCCGTAGTGATGCCGTCTCTGGTTAAGATTGCGCCCTGCGATCCGGCCCCTTCGTCCAACGACATACCGTACTTCCAATTGTGGAAAGACGAATGGAAAGACCTCGATTTCGACGCCATCAAGAAGACATGGCTCAAACTGTAGGGAACGGCCAGAGGATCGCAATATGACAGACGATGCAAAGATGAGTCGCTAACGATGAACCAGACCACTACCTTTACCATTCGAACGCTCTCCGACCTCACCGGTCGGACGGAGGACCACGGCAAGGCTTTGCCCGACAACGTGATTGCGGCGATAACGGCGATTTGCCCTGAGGCTGTGGTCAAAACGGAAGTCCCTACGCCGCCACCTGGAACACTGGGACTTCTAATTCTCAAAACCAGTATCGTCGTCAAGGTGACGCCGCTCACCTTTGCCTTGCTGCGCGCGCTGGGCAATGCGTGGGTTTCGGCGCTGCTCTTGAGCGCAGGAGAGAATGTTGGCGGCTTCCTTGCCGGGGCCAATGCACTCGACAAGCTACGTGAGATGCGTGCGGCCTTTGATCAACTCGCAGTCAATCAGGGCGAGCACTGCACCTATGTCGCCGTAATCGACAGCGGTGACAAGATGTTGCGGTCGCTCAGCATTTATCCGTCGCCGACGCAGGTACTGCGGGCGCATATCGCGATTCGCCAAACCTGCACTAAAAAAGGTTGTCGCTACTTCGCCGGCAAATGCCAAGTTACCGATGAAGACATTGCGGGTGTCATTGAAGAACTTGTTTCTCGCGCCGTACTTGCCAGGCATGCGGGTGACTCGATATGGCCGACTTGCTAGTGGGTCCCCATCTCCTGCACTCCGGCTCCAGCGCCTGGTTCGATCCGCTTACCCTGATGGCCATGGTTCCGTCGCGCGCCACGGACGCGAAGTCGGAAGAAGAGAAGCTCGCTTTGCTGCACGAGAACATCCACTATTTCCAGTCCGTCACGACGCTCTATGGCGCCGGGCGATTTCATTCGTTCTGGTGGGTGCTATCCGATTTGTACCAGGGAATGAAAGGCCTGGGCCGAGGAGAGAACTTCGACCGCGACCGCTTCCGGCAGATGCGCGAGGACAAGCTCGGTGCTTTGGACTACCTGACGATCGACGCGAGTTACGCGACCGGCGTCGAACTCCTGAAAACGGAGACATCCCTGCGCGGATTTCAAATGCTCGACATCGGGGATCGCACGATTCCCGCCTACTGTCGCCCGCACGCGCAGTCCGGCCTGACGATAGTCCATCCGTTGGGAGCGCTGACCCTCCAGGAAAGCATGGCGTTGGCCATCGAAAGGCACTACGGACACAGCGACTACATCTACCGGTACGCGCGCGACCATGACGGCGCGGAGTTCAGGTACGCGGCGGCCGCCGAGATACTCACCGACTACTGTGGCTGGACCGACGACGACTTGTGGTGGCTGGTGGCACTGGCCTGCGATCTGGCGCTCGACCAGTATTTGCCGTCCCAGGCCTACGTACGCTGCCTGATGCATCTCAAGGAGAACTATGAGGGCGCGCCGCAATTTTCCGACGCCGAGCGGCTTTATGCCGAGTTGCGCGAGGCGACGCGTACCGAGATTGAAGAAGAGCAGCGCGCGGCCTTCGATCGCGAGTTGCGGGGCGTGCTGGAACGTGGTGCGACAGGCACCACCGAGTTCGACGAGGTCATTCTGGCGCTATTCCGTGCTTTCGAAAACGGCATCGCTTTGCGGCGGACCAAGCCTGATGCGGTGGTCCGGTTCCTTCTCTCACCGTCGGCCGTGTCGGCGGCAACGATGGAACGCCTCGTATTGCCATGCTACGAAACGTCTGCCGGGTTCTCGGTAACGACTTCAAACGACAAGCTGGTCTGGGCAATCCTGGCGATGCAGGCGTTTCAACACATCGTCAAATGCGTCGCCGGGGAACCGGTGACGCGAACCTGTCCGTTCCATTCGGCAACGCAGACTTGCAAGTTCCCGCGCGACGAGAATTGCCAGGAGCGGCCGTGGGCTCGGGAGGTAATCGATGACGGCGCCTGCCTGTACCGCTTTGCTGCCGATGGGGTCGGCATCGCGCCGGACGCGCAACTGTAGCCATGTCGGCACTTCCTGCCATCGACATCCTCGGCAAGGGCCGCCACGACAAGGGGCATCCCCCGGCGCGCCACCCGCGGCGAGTTGTGGAAAGCCGGCGGTACCACACAACCTTTGCGCGGTCTTACAGCGTCGGCCATGGATGACTACAAGTTCGACGACCTGGGCTGGTACCAGTTCGAGCGCCTGGTGCAAGGGCTACTCAAGGCCGACCTGAGCTTGGCCGTGGAATCC
Source organism: Sterolibacterium sp. (assembly GCA_041665185.1). Classification (GTDB taxonomy): domain Bacteria; phylum Pseudomonadota; class Gammaproteobacteria; order Burkholderiales; family Rhodocyclaceae; genus JACRAR01. Next base: position 34 of record JBAYJH010000038.1, on the reverse strand, counting down.
TGGGGCGGCTGTGGCGACTGGGGGCGCGACGCCT
>JBAYJH010000037.1:0-25070 GCA_041665185.1 Sterolibacterium sp. | reverse complement strand
GAAGACGTCGGCGTATTCGACGTTGAACAGTCCTTCCTCGTTCAACTCGTAGGACTGGCGCCGCAACGCGCGGCCGATAACCTGCTCGCACAGAAGCTGGGTTCCAAAGGCGCGTATGCCGAGGACGTGGGTGACGGTATTGGCATCCCAGCCCTCGGTGAGCATGGACACGGATACGACGCAGCGAATAGAACCGCCAAGCTGCCCGGGCTTGCCCACGGTATTCATGACTTCGCGCAGCAGTTCCTGGTCGGTGATATTGTCGCCGGCACGGGCATCGCCGGAACGCTCAACGATCTCGCGGCGGAAACGCTCGATTTCGTCTGCGGCCATGCCGCGGAAATTGTCGTCGAGCGCATCGCCGGCTTCGAGTTGCTCACTGTCGATCAGCAGCGTATTCGGGCGCGGAAGGGGATTGCCGTGCTCGTCGAAGTTTCGGAATAACGGCAGGCGTCCGTATTCTGGCGTGGTGCGTCCATCGGAGTTCTTGCGGTGAAAGCCGGAGACAAAATCGTACACCAGCTTGGAGATGGCGGTGTTCTGGCAGACGATGATGAAACAAGGCGGCACCTTGATGCCGTAATCGTTCCACAGCTTGAAGGTCTTCTCATAGTGACCGTAGAGGGCTTCAAGTGCGGTTTGCAGACGGGTCGGGAGTTTGAGTGGATCGAGTTCCTCACCTTGGCCGCGCCCTTTCTTGGGCATGTCCTTGCGGATGTTCTCCCACAGGTTGCGAAACATTGGCATTTCCTGTCCCGGTATGTTCTCCGCGACAGGCACACGCGGCAGCTTGACGATGCCGCATTCGATGGCGTCCATCAGCGAGAAGTCGCTCATGGTCCACGGGAACAGCGTGCCCTCGGAATAACCCGAGCCGCTGAGGAAGAACGGCGTGGCCGACAGGTCCATGACGCGGGCAACGCCCAGTTTGCGGTTCACGGCTTCAAGGCCTGAAATCCACAGGCGCGCGGCCTCGTTGTTCTTCTCTGCCTCTTTCCTGTCGTCGCCTTTCAGATCCTCTTCGTCGGCGTCTTTCGGTTTTTCCCGATAGCAGTGATGCGCCTCATCGTTGATGACCAGGATGTTCTTCATGCCCATCAGGTCGGGCATGACGCGTTGGAGCATCTGACCTTCGGTTTCCAGCGTCTGGGGTTCCTCTCCGGTGCGGCCCTGAAGTAACTGGCGCCCGCCTTTGGACAGCACGATGCGCTCGCGCATCTTGAAGGCGTGGTAATTGGTGATGACGATCTTGGCGCGGCCCATGTCGTCGAGCATGTCGCCCGGCACCAGTTCACGGTCCTTGTAGTAGCTGTCGGGGTCGTTGGGTTGAAGAACGCGCAGACGGTCCTTGATGGTCAAGCCGGGGGCGCAGATCAAAAAGCCGCGCGTGAAGTGCTTGCTTGCCTGACGCCGCACCGCATTGATGGTCTGCCAGGCGATGAGCATGGCCATCACCGTCGTCTTGCCCGCGCCGGTGGCGAGTTTCAGCGCCAGGCGCGGCAACTCGGGATTGGCATCGCGGTTGGCCGCGGCGAGATGATCGAGAACGCGCTTGCCGTGCTTGGAGAGCGATGCGACCTCGGTGAGCCAGATCGCGGTCTCCACCGCCTCCACCTGGCAGAAGAACGGCCGGACACCGCTGAAACCGTGATGGCGCCAATGCTGTAGCAAGCGGGCCGTTTCCGGCGTGACCTGCCATTGATTCGGATTGGGTAAAGCGCGCCAGGCATCCACATGGCCGCGCACTTCGTTGATGATCGACGTGGGATCGTATTGCTGTTCCTTGGTCGACAGCCCCTTGCCATCGTCGAAAACGAATCCTTCCTGCTTGGCAACGCCCTTGCGCTTCTTGGGCTTGGGAATCGGCGTGATGAACTTCGCGCGGCGGCGGGTTTCGAGAATCTTCTGGGTGGGTTGCCCATCCTCATCAAGCTCCCAGTGCCTCGGCGGGCATTCGTAGGGGGAGTTGAGTATCGGATGGTCAAAGAACGGGTTGGGCATGGTCAGTATCTTTTGGTATGACAACCGGTTTGGATAGCCTCGCCCCGCTCACTCTCGTTGCAGTGATTGTCGTGCGCATATTTAGTAATGTACTGGAACGTTCCGCATAGTCCAAGTGAATCGACGCCTTCCATTGATTATGCAAACGAGTTTTTGCAATACGGTGCGGAAAGGGAATTGGCGGCAGGCTAAGGGGTGTCCGCTTTCACTGATAGGTACCTACTGGTGTGGCTCGCGCGAGGGTTGAGGTTTTGTATCGGTCATGGGGTGTTGGCCGGCGCGGGCAGAACGGTTTGCGGTATGAGGTCAGGTAGCGCAAACGCGCGGCGCGCCATCAACTGGCGTTGCACGATTTTCGAGCAGCTTGACCAGGGTATGCAGGACGCGATTGACGGGCGTCGCTATGCCCAGCGCCCCGCCCTTGCGCAGCACATAACCGTTGAGGTGGTCGATCTCGCTACGTTTGCCGCGCGCCAGATCCTGGGCGGTCGACGAGAACTGGCCGGGCATGGTGGTGGCGATAAGCTGCACCGCTTCCCACATGTCGCCGGGCACGCTCACGCCTTCGGCCTGGGCCACGGCCAGGCATTCGCGCACCACGTCGCGCATCACTTCCTCCACCCCCGCGCTCTGGAACAGACGACCGTAGGGTGTTTGCGTGATCGCCGAGAGGGCGTTGAAGGCGCAATTGAGGATCAGCTTGGCCCACAGCGCGCCCGCCACGTTGTCGGAGATCTGCACCGGCACCCCGGCGGCGGCGAACAGCTTGGCCAGCATGTCGCTGATGGCCGACGGCCCGATCACCAGTTCTCCCCGGCCATGGTGCTTGAGATGGCCCGGCCCCGCCATTTCGGTGGCGACATAAACCACTGCCGGGGCGACTTCGTGCCGCAGCAACGCCTGTAGCCGCTCGGCATTGTCGACACCGTTTTGCAGGCTCAGAACGATCGCGTCGGGTTCGAGGTGCGGGGCCAACTCCGCGGCGGCGTTTTCGGTATCCGTGGACTTGACGCAGCACAGCACCAGTTGCGCGCCGCGCATGCCGGCGGCGTCGGTGTCGGCCTGCATCGCCACATGTTCCTGGAAGGTCTGGGTATCCATGAACAGGCCGTCGCGGCGCACCGCCGCCACATGTTGCGGCCGTCCGATCAACACCACTGGGTGGCCGGCCCGCGCCAGCATGCCGCCGAAATAGCAGCCCACCGCGCCGGCGCCCATCACCGCAATCTTCATGTCGCCTGCTCCAGACCTAACTCAGGGATCGCCAGTTTAGCTTACCGGCAAGCCACCGACCCTCAGACCGCCGCCAGGATGGCGCGCAGCAGACGCCACGACTTGGCCACCGACTCGATCTCGACTCTTTCTCCCGGCGCATGGGCGCCGCGTATGGTGGGGCCGAAGGACACCGTATCCATGTCCGGGTACTTGGCGTTGATGAGGCCGCATTCGAGGCCGGCATGGATCACTTGCACACTCGCGCCGCTGGCGAATTCGTCGCGAAAAACGCGCTGGCAAAGCGCCAGCAGGGGCGAAGTTGGATTGGGCGTCCAGCCCGGATAGTGGCCGTCGATGCGGACCTGGCATTGTTTGCTCCGCCACACGCCGGCTATCCTCTCCGCCAGTTCTTGTAATCCCGCCGTGCGCAGCGAGCGGACCAACAAGGTGGCGGAAAAGCCGCGCTCGTCCAACTCGACGACGCCCAGATTGTTGGAGCTATCGACCACGCCGGGAAAATCTTCACTCATCGAATACACGCCGTAGGGCGAGGCTTCGAGCGCCGCGAACAGGGCTTCCTGATCGGGCGGAATCAGTACCGTGCCGGCGGCGGCCTCACGGCAACCGAGGGTCAGGCCGTCGTCCCTTCCCGCAAATTCCTGGCGGAACCTTTGCTCCAGGCGCGCCACCAGGGTTTCGACTTGGGCTAGCGCCGGGGCCGAGGCCGGAATAGCGACGCCGGCCCTGGCTTCGCGCGGCAGCGCGTTGCGTGCCGTGCCGCCGCGCAGGGTGGCGAGGCGCAGTTCGCCCGCCAGTTCGCGTTCGATCTCCCGCAGTACGCTGACCAGCAGGCGATTGGCGTTGCCGAGTCCCAAATGGATGTCGCAGCCGGAGTGCCCGCCGCGCAGACCGCCGACGGTGATCTCGATTGCCAGATAGCCCTCGGGAACCGCCTCGCGCGTCACCGCGCGATCGACATGCACATCGCATCCGCCCGCGCAGCCGAGAAAGAACTCGCCCCATGCCTCGGTATCCAGATTCAGCATCAGGCGGCTTTGCAACCAGCCCGGCCGCAACCCATGGGCGCCGCTCATGCCGGCTTCCTCATCGACCGTGAGCAGCACCTCCAGCGGGCCATGCGCCAGCGTAGCGTCTTCCAGCGCCGCCAGCGCCAGGGCGACTCCCAAACCGTTGTCGGCGCCGAGCGTGGTGTTGGGCGCGGCCAGCCAGCCGTCGCGCTCCTCGGTGCGGATCGCATCCCTGGAGAAATCGTGTGGTATCCCACCGGCAGCCGGATCCAGCGCCTGGCACACCATGTCCAGATGCGCCTGCATGACGACGCCGGGACGCTCCTCATGCCCTGCCGACGCCGCTTTGCGTATCAGCAGGTTGCCTGCCTCATCGATCTCGGTGCGCAGATTCCGTTGCCTGGCCCAGGCGTCGATATGGCCCCGTATGGCGTCTTCCTGCTTGGACGGGCGCGGGATGGCGCATAGGGTTTGAAAGTGCTGCCAGACGATGGCGGGTTGGAGTGTATTCATATGCGGAAGATAAGTCTGAAGGCGCTCTCGACCGCGACTGCGGTTAGGCGTTCAATGGCCTCGGTCTCGCCAGTAAGGCACGTAGCGCCAGCGTTTGAACTATCGTGACGGCGTTCGATGTCGCCCAATAGATGCCCAGCGCGGATGGCAGAGCCGCGACGGCGACGACCGAGATCAGGACGGGAATCGCGATCATCAGCAACATGGATGTGTCGGCGGTCGCTCCCGGCATTAACACCATCGCCAGAACGACGAACGTGCCGACCAGCACGGTCAAGAGGAAGTCGGGCTTTGCGAGATTGGAAATCCACAAGAACTTGGAACTGAAAACCATGCGATTGAGGACTTGATAAACCCCTATGCCGAAAACACCCTGCGAGCCAATGTTGAGCAAGGACACCTTGTCCAGGAAGGTGATGCCGTTCTTGCGATACAGCGCCATGGTTCGGGTCGCCAGCTCAGATGGGTTGTTCTTGAAGCTCTGGCGCAGTTCCTCAAGCGCCGGCTTGATGCGCTCGATGGCTTCCTTGTTCCTCTGCATTCTGTATGCGGACGTAAGGGAGACGGGCATCAATGCGACGCGCGCGATCAAGGTGAGGACGATGATCGAGACAGCTTCGGAGTAGCCGAGGTGTACCGCGAAATAACCGAGCAGGGTTTCAAGCAGGTGAGTCCACATACTCCACAGTTCCATTGACGGCCTCCGAGGTTGGAAAGGAATTCCGAAAGTTCAAACAACCAATCACGCCGGACGCGATTATGCCTATGTACTTGGTATCTCCGCAACAACTTTCGCGGCACACTCAATCGATGCCCGGTAACCTCGCGGGAGATTCGGCGGCAGCGCGCTTGGCGGGAACAGGCCAATTCTCTGGTGCTCGTGACTCAGACGCGGCTCAAAGGGGCCGGCTATGCGGCATCTGTAGGTTGCGATGAACACCTGCTTTCCCGGCAGCACTTCGAATAGATAGGTATCCAGCGGCTGGCCCACTTCGACCTTGACGTTCAGTTCTTCCTCGATTTCACGCGCCAGGCATTCGGGCGATGACTCGCCAGGTTCGATTCTTCCGCCCGGTAGTTCCCATTCGTCGCGCTCATTGAGCAGCAGCACAAGATTGCCATCTGGCGCGAACAAAACGCCTTTTACCGAGACCGGATACATAGTGCTATCAGGATACGACAAAAGCATGGCTGTTGGCGTTTCGCGTGAATGGAATCTTGGAGTGTGAGGACAACGCCTGCGACGAGTGCGCCAATCGCAAGAATGCTTCATCTTTTCCGCTCACCACCCAGCCCTCCCTTGCGTAGAAGCGCCGGGCGCCCGTGTTGATCCTGAATACCCGCAGCATCAGTTCCCTGCCGCTGTCGCGCGAGATGCTCAGGATTTCTGCCAGCACTTTCGCGCCGACCCCCAACGATCTGGCATCCGGCTTGAGTATCAGCATCCGAAGACAGTCGCTGTCCTCGCCCGAATCGACCTGGAAATAGCCCGACAGGATGGCATCCAGCTCGATGGCATAGGTTGCCGAGGTCGTGTAGGCCTTGGCGAAGTCCTGGGCCTGCCAGTCGCGATCCCAGCCCCAGATGGTCTCGATATAGGGCTTCATGGCCTGCACGTACAACTCTCGGAGGACAGGCATTTCCTCCCGCACGGCAGGGCGGGCGACGATACGCACCGGTGACAAGAGATCAGCGATCCGTCGGGAAAGCCCGATGATAGGCGAACAGGCCGGGCAGTCCGCCGGTGTGGACGAAAACGATGCAGTCCGTCGCTTGTAGTTGCCGGTTCTCCAGCATGGCGATCAGAGCCGACATAGCTTTGCCGGTGTAGATCGGATCGAGCAGGATGCCGTCGGCGGCGGCAAGCTGGCGAATGGCGGCGTTGCCCGTGTCGGACGGTTCGCCGTAAGCCGCCCCGGCAAAGTCCGTCAGCATATGCAGATCACCCTTGAGCGTACCGGCCAGGCCGAACAGCTCGCGGGTTTGCGCCAGGACGTCGCCGACACGCTGGCGCGTCCGCTCGGGATAGGCATCGATGTCCACGCCCATCGTTGCGATGTCCGCCGCGCCCAGTGCCTCGAATCCGGCCATCAGGCCGGCCTGGGTGCCGCCGCTGCCGGCGGCGACGAAGACATGCGTCGGCTTCCGTCCAAGTTCCCGCATCTGCGCCACGATCTCCGCCGCGCAACGGGCATAGCCCAGCGCGCCGAGCGCGGTCGAGGCGCCGAGCGGAATCACGTAGGGACGGCCGCCGGCCGCGCCGACTTCGGCGGCGATTGCGGCGAGGGCCGCGTCGAGTTCGACTGACGCGACGACGGTCCGGATTTCCGCGCCGAGCAAGCGGTCGAGCAACAGGTTGCCGTTGCGGTCGCGTTCGTCCTTGCATACCGCGTCGCTCTGCTTGAGCGCCAGGATGCACTTCAAGCCCAGCTTGGCGCAGGCGGCGGCCGTCTGGCGGGCGTGGTTGGATTGCAGCCCGCCGCCGGTGATGATCGTGTCGGCCCCCGCCGCCAGCGCCTCGGCGAGCACGTATTCGAGTTTGCGCGACTTGTTGCCGCCCAGCGCCAGGCCGGTGCAGTCGTCGCGCTTGATGTAGATCGAAACGCCATAACGCCCCGACAGGCCACCGAGATATTCCAGCGGCGTCGGTGCGTGGATCAGGTCCACACGCGGAAAGCGGTCGAGGAATTCGGTCTTCATCAGATGGCCCGTTCGGCCTTGGCCCAGTAAGGTTCGCGGATCTTGCGCTTGAACACCTTACCCGACTCCTCGCGCGGCAAGGCGGTGTCGAAGACGATGCGCCTGGGCACCTTGTAGCCGCTGAGGCGCTCGCGCAGGAAGGCCTTGATGCCCTCCTCGTTCAATGCGGCGCCGGGTTCAGCCACCAGATGAGCGCACACCGATTCACCATATTCGTCGTCCGGGATGCCGAAGACGGCACAGTCGGTGATGCCGGGCATTTCCATCAACGCGGCCTCGATCTCGGCGGAATAGATATTCACCCCGCCCGAGTTGATGATGTCGCTACGGCGGTCGCAGAGGAACAAATAGCCCTCCTCGTCCAGGTAGCCGATGTCGCCGACCCAGACATAAGGCTCTGCGTCGATCTGCGCTTGCGCCCCGCTCTTGCCGAGATAGTTGAAGCCGGGCATGGCGGTGGTGTGGATGTGGATGTTGCCGACCGCGCCCGTACCCAGCGGCTTGCCGGCTTCGTCGCAGATCCGCAACTTCACGCCGGGCAGCGGACGGCCGACGGAACTGGGCTTCTGTAACGCTTCCTGACTCGATTGCACGGTAATGCCGCCGGTTTCGGTGCTGCCGTAATATTCATTGATGACCGGTCCCCACCAATCGATCATCGCCTGTTTCACCTTGGGCGAACAGGGTGCCGCGCCGTGCGACACGAAGCGCAGCGAGGACAGGTCGTGGGCTCTGCGCTCTTCGTCCGAGAGCTTGAGCAAGCGGACGAACATGGTCGGCACCAGGTGCAGGTGGGTGATGCGGTATTTTTCTATCAGTTCCAGCAGGCCCAGCGGGTCGAAGCGGGGCTGTAGCACGACAGTCCCGCCGAAGCGGAACGTGGTCAGGGCGTAACCGTTGGGCGCCGTGTGATACATCGGTCCGGTGATCACGGTGCGTATCGCCTCGCCCGCCTGGAAGCCGTACATGCCGGCCACCATGGCGAAGGCGCGTTGCGCCTGCTCCTGCGTCATCGGCGGACGCAGCACGCCCTTCGGCTTGCCGGTCGTCCCGGAAGTATAGATGACGCTGCTGGTGAGTTGCGGCGCGCCTGTCCAGGGTTCGTAGTCGCTCAGCCATTCGTCCCATAGGCGGGCCGCCGCGGGAGCCGCCTCGGCGCCCGGCACGCCGTAAGCCGAGACCAGTTCGGGCGGCGTGTCGACCACCAGCAGCAGGATGCCCGCCGGCAGCGGCGTGGGCAGATTCTTCAGCACGTCGCGATGCGCGACCAGGGCCTTGGCCTTGCAGTCGTTGAGGATGTAGGCGATCTCGTCCGGCTTGAAATGCCAGTTGATGGGCACCGGGTAGGCCCCCAGCAGGGTGGCGGCGGTGCTCGCCTCGAAGATGGCGATGTCGTTGCGCAGCAGCAGCGCCACCGTGTCGCCCTGGCCGACGCCGGCGCGGCTCAGCCCTGTCGCCGCTCGCGCCGCTCGCGCCGCTATTTCGTCCTTGCCGCTTCGGCGATTGCCCGAGATGACGCAGGCATGGTCAAGAGATGTCGTCGTTGCATTCATATTTGTCCTCCTTGGAGTGCCGCTATTCCCAGCGCTGGCCGAATGCCGCGAAGGGCGTCCGGTCGAGTGGCCATAGTGGTCGTTGCGCCTTGCGGTAGGGATAGTGGCTGAAATCGTTGCCTATCAGGCCCGGCGGCGAGGCGTACACGATGCGCCTGGCGATCGGGGAAAACGCGGCGTGGAAGTGCTGGGCCGATTTAACCACCAGGATGTGGCGTGAGGCCGGCTCTATGCCATGGATCGAAAACACTTCCGGACCGAAGATCTGCACGCGCTGCTCGGCCACCACGATGTCGATGCCGGCACAACGGATCGCCGCCGTCGGCCCGAGATCCTCGCTTTCGCCGAGCACGTTCTGGAAGGTCTGTTCCCGAACGGAAACGACTTCCGCATCGAGGTCGAGCGGCCAGCCGGAAAGTGGCCCGACCTTGCCGCCGAGGCGCAGCGCCAGGCGGCCACCGACACCGGCCTTGCGGATCAGGTCGAGGGCCACCGGGTCCCAGATGCTGGCAAGCGCCGCGCTGCCGGCCTTGCGATCCAGCAGCGCCCGCAGGATGTGCGTCGAGTCGCCGGTGGCGCCACCGCCGGGATTATCTGAAACATCGGCGATCACCACCGGCCCCGCCGCTTCCGCCAGGGCGAGGTCCACGGCTTCTTCCGCGGTAACCGAGAGGGCGGAAATTTCCTGGCGCAAGGCGAAGAACTGCTGCCCCAGTTCTTCCGCCAAGCGGCGCGCTCTCTCTTGATCGCCATCCGCGACCACCAACACGCCGGCGCCGAGATGGGCCATATCCCCCGCCGGAAAGCCGTGCGCCAACGACACCGAGAGGATGCCGTCGCGGCCTTCGAGCGCCTTGATCCTATCGACGAAGCCGCGCATCGGCTGGCGCGTGGTGTGGAAGAAGCCCAGCAACGGCAACGGCTGAAAGGCCATCGCCGGCTTGATTTGTCGCGCCGCGAGCCGCGTCACCAGGTCGAGCAGGTTTTCCGAGCACTCGGGAAAATCGGTGTGCGGATATTCCTTGCACGCAATGATCACGTCGGCGTGATCGACCATTTCCGGCGTGATGTTGCAGTGGAGATCGAGCAGGACGCCGATGGGGATGTTTGGCCCGACGATGGCGCGGGCGGCGCGCAGTACGTCGCCTTCGCAATCGTCATAGCCTTCCGCCATTTGCGCGCCGTGCAGGAACAGCAGCACCGCATCCAGCGGCATGGCCTGTCGCAGGGCGCCCATCATCTCGTCGCGCAGGGTTTCGTAATCGCGGCGATTGGTCGGCGCGCTGGGCACGGCGCTGCAATAGACGCCGTCGATGACCTGGTGGCCTTTGCCTAGCGCCGCCTCGCGCAGCGCCAGGTCGTGGCGGGGCGAGTCGAACAATTGGCGGCCTTCGCCGGTTGCCGGGCGATACAGGAAGTACTCGCGATAACTGTCCAGGTTGGTGGGCAGGGGCGAAAAGCTGTTGGATTCATGCAGCAGGCAGGCGCTGTAGATTCTCATCGTCAATTCCAGGTGATTCCGAAGGCGTCGAATGGCGTGGGGTCGCGCGGCCAGATCGGGCGTGGCACGTTGCGATAGGGATAACTTCTGTGGTCAACCGGGACATCCAGCGGCCCGTCGGCGTAGATGATCTCCGCCGCGAACGGCGAGAAGGTCTCGAAGAAATGCTGGCTCGACTTGACCACCAGGATGCGTTTGGCGCGCGGGTCTATGCCCAGCGCGCTGAAGCATTCGGGCGAGAAGGTCTGCTGGCGGACGCTGTTGATCACCACCTGCACGCCGGCGACTTGCACCGCCACGGTCAGGCCGAGAGGGAATACACCGCCCTGCGCCTGCTGGGTGGCTTGCGGATTGACAGCCAGCACGACCGCCTCGACATCCAGCGGCAGACCCGAGGCCGGCCCAGTCTTGCCGCCCAGTCGGAGGGCGATGCGGTTGCCGACGCCGGCCTTGGCCGCCAACTGCGCCGCCAGGGGATCCCAGATCATCGCCAGCGCGGCGCTTTCGGCCTGCTGCGCCAGCAGTTCGCGCAGCAGGTGGGTGGAATCGCCGGCCGCGCCGCCGCCGGGGTTGTCGGTGGCGTCGGCGATCACCACGGGTCCGCTGGCCAAGGCCAGCGCGCGCTTGACGGCTTCGTGCGGTGAAGGGCGTTGCGGCCGCGACATCTCGCGCAAATCCCAGAACTCCCGCGCCACTTCCGCGGCGACTGCCTCGGCATGCGTCCGGTCGCCATCGGCGACGACCAGGACGCCGGCACCGGTGTTGGCGGTGTCGCCCGCCGTGAAGCCATGGCACAAGGATATCGCCAGGATGCCTGCGCTTCCTTCCATTTTCTCACGCTGCCGCAGCGACTGGACGAAGCTCTTCATCGGCTCGCGGGTGGTGGGGAAATGTCCCAACAGCGGCACGCGCCGCATCACCGTGTATGGCTTGCTGGCGCCTGACGATGCGCGCTCCAGGATGTCGACCGCCAACTGAGCCCGCGCCTCGAAGTCGATATGCGGATATTCGAGACAGGCCAACACGGCATCGGCCTGCGCGACCGTCGCGGCACCAACATTGCAATGCAGGTCAAGTTCCACCGCGATCGGAATTGCCGGGCCGACGATTTCGCGCACCTTGGCGATCAGATCGCTTTCGCAATCTTCAATGCCCTGCGCCATCTGCGCGCCGTGCAGGAACAGGAACACCGCGTCTACCGGCAGCGCTTGGCGCAGATTCGCCATGATCTCGTCGCGCAGCACCTGGTAGTCGGCGAGATTGATCGGCGCGCTCGGTTCGGCGTTGGCGATCAGGCCGACCACCGCCTCGTGGCCGCGCGCCTGCATCAGCCGCAGATGATCGATGTCGGCCAGCACTTCACCCAGATGCTGACTGCCATCGCCCGTCGAGGGCAGATAGAGGACGCTTTCGCGAAAGTTCGCCAACGAGGTCGGGATCGGCGAGAACGAGTTGGACTCGTGGATCATGGTTGCGCAGAAGATCTTCATCGCTACGTCGGCACGCCCTGGACTTCCCTGCGAAAAGCGCGCGCGGTGACATGCAGGTAAGCGGGGCGACCATCCGGGCCGAAGTCGAGGAAATAGGCGCCGACCGGCACCGGCACGCCGCCGATCTGGCATACCGCCCTGTCGTTGTCGATGAGTTCCAGGCTGAGTGGCGTTCCCTGCTCCTCGCCATCCACGTCATCCACATAGGGTCCGGCCATTCTTCCCACCAGCCGCGATCCGTCGACGCCCAGGGTGATGGTCTGGCCGTAACGCGAATAACGACCGGCGTACAGATCGAGATCGGCCGGGTGAGGCAGATCGATATGCGGCAGCTCCGGCGGCGTCAGCTCGCCGTAGCGGGCCAGGATGGGGCCGACCGCGTCGCGCATCAGCAAGGCCGCATCGCCGCCGTTAGCCAGCAACACCGCTATCAGCTTGGTGCGGGGACAAATGCGCAGATAGGCGCTCAGCCCGGCCCAGCCGCCGTCGTGGCCGAAGGCGCCCTGACCGTTCCAGTCGAACAACATCCAGCCCAGCCCCCAGCCCGAGTAACGGTAGCTCTGGGGGATATCGACGTGGGCCTGGCGCATGAGTTGGAGGGAAGCGGGAGTCAATAATCGCCGACCATCCTCAGCATTGTTAACGCTCCCATCCATATGAAACCGGGCGAAGCGCAGCAGGTCCGTGGCCGACATCGCCAGCATGGTGCCTGACGGACCGTTCGACTTCGGCGCAAAACCGAAAGTCGACGGCCTTAGATTTCCCTGCGCATCGCTGTCGTGGCCGACCGCGGTGCGCTCAGCCATGCTTTCCCCGGCCGAGGTGACGGCGGACGAAAGACCCAGCGGTAACAGCAGCCGCTCCCGGAGTATCCGGTCCCAGGGTTTGCCTTCGATGACTTCGAGGATTCGTCCGAGGACGTTGTAACCGACATTGCTGTAGGAGAAGAAAGCGCCGACCGGGTGGAGCAACTGGCAGTCGTGCAGATTGGCGATGAACTTCTCGACCGCATCGTCGCCGTTCCCGGTGTCTTCGATGCGGTCGCCGTCGATGCCGCTGACATGACAGAGCAGGTGCTTGACGCGGATGGTTCTGGCGGCATCCGCGCCGCCATTTGCCAGGGTGAAGTCGGGCAAGTGGTCAACCACCAGATCGCCCAGCGCCAGCCGTCCCTCTTCGATCAGCATCATCGCCAGGGTGGCGGTGAAAGACTTGGTGACGGAACCGATCTGGAACACGCTGTCCGGCGACGCCGCAATCCCGGTCTCGGCATTCAGGACGCCGGCCGCGACGGCATGCACCTGCCCGGCGTGCAGCACGGCCATGGACGCGCCTGGCACGCCGTGGCGGACGACGCCTAGTGCCAAGGTCTCCTGGAGCGTGTCGAGGAGAACGTCGTTCGGTTGGTTCATTACCCCCCTCCCCAACCCCTCTCCCGCAAGGGGCGAGGGGCTTTGGAACCGCGTGCCTGAAGGGCAGTCATGCTTGTTCCGCCTGGGTCGATACCCGATCTAGCATGTCGTTCACGACACCCAGGACGAACTCGGGCACTTCGACCGGTAGCGCGTGCGTCGCGCCGGGCGGCGCGAAGCGCAGTTCGCCGGCGGTGGACAGGCTGGCGACGGCGCGCATCGCGGCGAAGCGCAGCTCGACGAGGTTCTTCAGTTCGAAGCTGGAGAGCGTGGGCACGAACGGCGCCAGCATCTTCTCGTCGGCTGCGGCGTCCTGCACGGGCGTCACGGCGATCAGCGGCAGGTCGCCGAGCGCGCCGGGGTTCCTGACGTAGGCGAGAGGATGGGCGGTAATGGCCCGATATGCTGAAATCCACCCGGCATGGGTCTTCGGCTGGGCGGCGAAGCCGAGCCGCCGCCGGTTCTCCGCGCTGCCGACGAAGAGTTCGGGATGCCGCGCCGGTAGTGCATGCCAGAGCAGGCCGCAGGCAGCCACCAGGGGCAGCCACGGCTCGGCGCCGATGGTTTTCTTGCCGGGCAGATGGTCGACATAGACGTTGATATCGGTGCAGCCCGTGTCCAGCAGCACCAGGCCAGCCACCCTCCCCGGATGGCGGGCCGCGAAATTCGCCGCCAGCATGCCGCCGAGAGAATGGCCGACGAACACGAATGGACCAGCCTCGCCGGCAGCCTCCAGCAGTTCGCACAATTCCGCGACCTCGTTGTCTATGCTGCGCGGCGTCTTCGCCGCCGAACTCCAGCCGCAGCCGATGCGGTCGAAAAGGATGGAGCGGGTTCTCGGCAGCATGGCGGTGTGCAGGTGTTCGAGCTGGGCTCCTGCATCGTGGCTGCCGGGGATCCACACGACCGTCGCATCCCTGCTTCGGATGCCCTCGGCCAGCAGGTGCATGAAGTGGCCGCGCACGGCCAGGAGTCGGCCGGGTGGCGGGAACTGGCGCAGGAAGCGGCGCACTCGCATGACGTGGTAGGTGGCACCGGTCGCCAGCAGCATTCCGGCCGCCAGGGCCACCCAGGCCGCCACTCTCCAGGATGAGTCGCCCGCCAGCGCGAAGCCGAAAAATGCCGCGCCGAGTAAAGGAACTGCCAAGGCATAAGCGAGGCCGTTGGAACCTGTCAGCCGGATCGTCAAGGCCGCGCGTTCCCGAGTTGCAGTGAGAGTGTCGGCGAACGCCGGATGCCCCGTTCGTCCTCGCCGAGGAAGAAGTCGATGTCCACCGCGCGCGCGTCGAGATCGTACTGAGCCTGCCAGAGGGTGCGCGTCGGATGGGTGGCGGACACATACTGACCCTGGCCTATCGGTTGCGTCGCCTCCACGCAGCGGTTGATCTCGCCGATGCGTTGGCGGTTGAATTGCTCGTTGGAATCGTCGAGGCGGGCATTCAGTTCGCGCAAACGTCGCAGCGAATCCGCGCGTTCTTCCTCGTCCGGTATCTGGTGCGGATAGAGCAGATGATTGGTGACGGCCAGCGGCTTCTCGCCGCATTCGATGACGTGATGCCGGTTGCGGATCGAGGAGTATTCCCAGACGAAGCCGCGGCCGTGCCGGTCGCCGATCAGGTAGTGACAAGGCCCGGATGCGTAATACTGCTTGGTGGTCAGCAAGGCCAGCAGCGCGTCGTCCGCGTCGGCGCAGGTCTCCAGCAGGAAGCGCGGAACGCAGCCTTCGCTGATGCCCACGCCGTTGGAGCCGAAGGGCTCGCACAGCGGGCTGTTGATGGTCTCGCCGTCGTTGAGCAGCGCCACCGCCAGCCCCTCGGAATTGATGCCGTCGGTCAGCATGCCCAGCAGGTCGAAGGCGCACATGCCCAGCACCGCGTAGCCGGTGTCCGGATGCGTCTCCAGCAGGAAGGGACGGCCGACGTAAGGGCGGTTTTCAGCGTCGCCAAACTTCCCGGTTTCGCTCTTGAACGCGCCGTCCGCCCAGGGCAGATCGCCAGGCCCGCCCAGCGTGTAATCGAAATTGCGGCTGAGGATGCTGTGGCCGTCGGCGGTGCGCCGGCCGGGGTAATACACGCAGGAGCATCCCGGAATCCCCGAGTCGTAGGAAAGGAAAGAAAAATCCAGGGCGTCGTCATCCAGGTCGTGCTGAAAAGCCGCCGCCGCGCCCCGCATCCTGGCGAAATGCGCGGGCCAGTTCTTCTCGACGAATGAGCGCTGGGCGCGCGTCATCAGCGGATTGGTCCACGGCACCTTGCGGACGCCCAATTCGTCGCGCGCAAATTCGGCCAGCCTGGCGCCGATCTCGAATTGCGTCCCTTCCAGGCTCAGATGGCGCACCGTCATGAAATCGCCGGCGCCGCCGGCCAGCAGCCGATCCGAAAACCCTAGGCTCATGGCGTCGCTCCGGCGGCATTGCGTGCCGTGCGCTGTTCGAGACGCCGCCGGATGATGCCGTGCCGGCGCGCGTCGAGCGGGAACATGAGGATCAGCGCCACCGCGAAAAACCCCAGGAACACCGGGATCCAGACGAAGGTCAGCTTCAGCCCCATGATCGCCATGGCAGTCTGCTGTTGTGCCTTGGCGTCGAAACCCATGGCGCCCAGCAGGGCGAAACCGAGGCCGCCGCCGACGGCGGCCGAGGCCTTGGTCAACAATCCCATGAAAGCGTAATAATTCCCGGCGCGATTGGCCCGGGTTTTGAGGATGTCGTAGTCGACGATATCGCCCATGATCGCACCGACCGCCAACGCGTTAGCGCCGCCGGCGACGGCGAGCGCCACCATCCAGGCCAGGAAGGGGTACAAGGCATCCGGTCCCGGCTCGATCAACAGCACCAGCGGCAGCAGCAGCATGCTGAATATTCCGCTGGCGGCCAGCGCCCGGTGCTTGCCGATGCGATAGACGATCTTCAGCCAGAGCGGCACAGTCAGCAGCATCACCAGCATATTGACGATGAAGATCAGGGAAATCTTGTCGCCCAGTTTCAGGTGGAAATCCATGTAGACCACCATGGCGGAGCCCAGCAGGCCCATGCTGATCTGCCCGATGGCCGCGTAGGCCATGAAATGCCAGAATGGGCGGTTCGAGCGCACCGAGTTGAACAGATCGCGCAGGGAATGGTTCTGGGCCGCCACGGTATGCCCGCGCGGCGCCACCGTCACTGCCCAACCGACTGCAGTAGGGAGGGCCACCAGGATCACCAGCCCCATGATGGCAACCGCCTGAGGGCTGATTTCGGTGCTCTTCAGGAAAGGCAGGTAGGGGACGCCGAGAATGACGATGAAGCCCAGCGGCGACAGCACCGCGGAGAACGACGAGACCTTAGACCTCTCGTTGTAGTCGCGGGTGATCTCGCTGCTCCAGGCCATGTGCGGCACCGCCACCATGGTCCAGCCGAAATACAGGAACAGGACGGCGACGAAGAAATAGGCGAAGCCCGCCTCGGGCCCCGGATTGTAGAGCGCCAGCGCCGCGCCCATGCTGACCAGCGTGCCGGCCACCATCCAGGGTTTGCGCTGGCCGAAGCGCGACTTGGTGATGTCCGACAGGTAACCGACGATCTGGTCGGAGAAGGCATCGGCGATGCGGGTCAGCAGTAAGGCCAGCCCGATCGAGGCCATGCTGATCGAAGTATGTTTGGCGTAGAACACCGGCAGGAAATTTCCGATCGGCCCCAGCATCATCGACAGCGCGAAGCCGGGCAGCGCAAAAGCGAATAGTTGGTGGAACGTCAGCTTCTTCGAACTTTCGGCCGCCATGAAACTCCCCCTCACCGCAAATTTATTCCAAGCGCGCTTGATAATAGAGTGCGCGGTATTTATACTACTGGGTAATTAGCTTACTATCAAGTAACATTCTCATTTTCCAGTTGCAGCAGAACGTGTGTCCATGGGGAAGCGATGCACAAAGTCTATTTGAACGGCGAGATGGTCGCGTTGAGCGAAGCCAAAATATCGGTGATGGATCGCGGTTTCCTCTTCGGCGACGGCGTCTATGAAGTCATCCCGGTGTACTCCTGGCGCCCTTTCCGCTTGCCGGAACACCTGCGGCGGCTGCAACGCAGCCTGGATGGCATCCGCCTGGCCAATCCGCACACCGACCGGGAATGGACGGCGCTGATCGACCGGCTCGTCGCCGCCGTCGATGCCGAGGACCAGCAAATCTATCTGCAAGTCACCCGCGGCGCCGATGCAGTGCGCAACCATGTCTTCCCCAAGCGCGTGGTGCCGACCGTGTTCCTGAAGTGCGATCCGCTGATTCCGCCATCCCAGGCGGAAGTCGAACAAGGCATCGGTGCGATCTCGGCCGCCGACAACCGCTGGCTGCGCTGCGACATCAAGTCGATCTCGCTGCTCGCCAACTGCCTGTTGCGCCAGCAAGCAGAGGATGCCGGCTGCATCGAGACGCTGCTGTTCCGCGACGGCTTTCTCTCCGAGGCTTCCTCGTCCAACGTTTTCGTCGTCAGAGATGGCGCTTTGCTGGCGCCGCCCAAGACCCATCTGATCCTGCCCGGCATCACCTACGACGTGGTGCTCGAGCTTGCGACCCGCCATGGCCTCAGCCACGAGCTGAGGGACGTCACGGAAGCGGAAGTGCGAGAGGCTTCGGAGATCTGGATATGCTCCTCCACCCGCGAGGTCCGGGCTGTCGTAAGCCTGGATGGCCGATCCATCGGCAGCGGCCGGCCGGGGCCGGTTTATGAGAAGATGCAGCGCTGGTACCAGGAGTTCAAGGCCGCCGCGACGCGCGGATCCTAATTTGAAAGATTCAACGTTACATCAGGAGGATACGTGACTCAATATCTCGGTGTGGATTGGCTGGCCATGTGCCTTACGTTCTCCGCTATTTACCTCCTGGGCAACAAGAGTCGAAATGGGTTTGTGGTAATGATGCTTGGCAACCTCTGTTGGACAGCAATCGGTTCGTGGGCGGGCAGCTACGCAATGATCATTGCCAATCTCGGTTTCTTCTCCATGAACGTTCGCGGGTACATCAAATGGACTCCATCAGATTCAGTGAAAGGAGTAACGCCGTGAGCCGCAAGGTATTCGTTTCGGGCGTGGGGATGATCCCCTTTGCCAAACCCGGCGCCAGCGAGCCGTACGATGCGATGGGCGCGGCGGCCACCCGCCTGGCGCTCGACGACGCCGGCATCGACTTTGCGCAAATCGAGCAGGCCTATGTCGGCTATGTCTATGGCGACTCGACCAGCGGGCAGAAGACCGTCTATAAACTGGGCATGACGGGGATCCCGGTGATCAACGTCAACAACAATTGCTCGACCGGCTCGACCGCGCTGTTCCTGGCCCGCCAGGCGATCGCCAGCGGCGCCGCCGATTGCGTGCTGGCGCTGGGCTTCGAGCAGATGAAGCCCGGTGCGCTGGGCACGGTCTTCGCCGACCGGCCGAGTCCCTTCGAGGATTTCGACCGCGAGACCGACGCACTGGTGGGCATGCCGGAGATTCCGCTGGCGCTGCGCTACTTCGGCGGCGCGGGCATCCAGCACATGCGGAAATACGGCACCCGGCTCGAAACCTTCGCCAATATCCGCGCCAAGGCCAGCCGCCATGCGGCCAACAATCCGCTGGCGCTGTTCCGCAAGGTGGTGAGCGAGGACGAGGTGATGAATTCGCCGACGCTCTGGCCGGGCGTCATGACCCGGCTGATGGCCTGCCCGCCGACCTGCGGCGGCGCGGCGGCGGTGCTGGTGTCGGAGGAGTTCGCCCGGGCCAAGGGACTGAAAATGCACGTGCGCATCGCTGCGCAGGCGATGACCACCGACCTGCCGAGCACCTTCGAGTCCCACGACATGATGCGCCTGGTCGGCTATGACATGGCGCGCGCGGCGGCGAACAAGGTCTACCAGCAGGCGGGCATCGGCCCGGAGGACCTCGACGTGATCGAGTTGCACGATTGCTTCGCGCAGAACGAGCTGATTACCTACGAGGCGCTCGGCCTGTGCCCGGAGGGCGGCGCGGAAAAATTCATCGAGGACGGCGACAATACCTATGGCGGGCGCTACGTCACCAACCCTTCCGGCGGCCTGCTGTCCAAGGGCCATCCGCTGGGCGCCACCGGCCTGGCCCAGTGCTGCGAACTCACCCAGCAACTGCGCGGCTCGGCCGGTCCGCGCCAGGTTGAAGGGGCGCGCCTGGCCTTGCAGCATAATTTGGGCTTGGGCGGCGCCTGCGTCGTGACGCTCTACCAGGCCGACTGAGAACGCCGATAATTCAGGGCAACGCGAACCAAGCAGACAGAAAACCCATCATGGCAAGACTCGAAGGAAAGGTGGCGCTGGTCACCGGCTCGGGACGCGGGATCGGCCGCTCGATCGCGGTAAAGCTTGCCAGCGAAGGCGCGCGTGTCGTGGTCAATGACCTCGACGCCGATCCAGCACAAAAGGTTGTCGAGGAAATCCGGGCCATGGGCGGCGCGGCCGTCGCCTGTGCCGGCAATGTCACGGCGCCGGACTTCGCCGAGCGCTTCGTCAAGACTGCCGTGGATACCTACCAGGGTCTCGACATCATCGTCAACAACGCCGGCTATACCTGGGACAACGTCATCCAGAAGATGAGCGACGAACAGTGGCAGGCCATACTCGACGTCCATCTGACCGCGCCGTTTCGCATCCTGCGTGCCGCACAGCCGGTGATCCGGGCCTATGCCAAAACCGAAAGCGCGGCCGGCCAGGCAGTGTATCGCAAGGTCGTGAATATTTCCTCGGTGGCCGGATTGAGCGGCAATGCGGGACAGGTCAATTATTCCGCGGCAAAAGCCGGCATCGTCGGCTTGACCAAAACCCTGGCCAAGGAATGGGGGCGGATGAACGTCAACGTGAATTGTGTCGCCTTCGGATTTATCAGCACCCGCCTCACCGAAGCCACCGCCGACGGCAGCGCCAGCGTGAAGATCGAGGGCCGCGACATCAAGGTCGGGGTAAATCCGGAACTGCTGAAAATGGTCGAGCAAATGATACCTCTCGGTCGGGCCGGTACGCCGGACGAGGCGGCCGGGGCGGTATATCAGCTATGCACGCCGGAATCCGACTACATCAGCGGCCAGACCATCGTTTGCGGCGGCGGCATCGCCTTCTGACTTCGATGCAATCGCCGATGAAGCAGCGTTCGCGCTGGATGGATGCGGAGCTCGAACTCTACCGGGACACGGTGCGGCGCTTCGTGGCCACCGAGATCGCCGCCCACGCGGAGAAGTGGCGCGAACAGCAGCATGTAGACCGCGAACTATGGAACCGGGCCGGCGCGCTGGGCATGTTGCTGGCCGACGTGCCCGAGGAATACGGTGGTGGTGGCGGCAGTTTCGCCCACATGGCGATCCTGTTCGAGGAGCTTTCTTATGCCGGCGACCGGGCTTTCGGTGCCCATGTCCATGCCATCGTCGCCCACTACATCCTCAACCAGGGCACAGCAGAGCAGCAGCGCAGCTATTTGCCCCGGCTGGCCAGCGGTGAACTGGTCGCCGCCATCGCCATGTCCGAACCGGGCGCCGGCTCGGATCTGCAAGGAGTGCGGACCAAGGCCACGCGGGTCGACGGCGGCTACCTGATCGACGGTTCCAAGACTTTCATCTCCAACGGCTACCTGGCCGACCTGATCGTGGTGGTGGCCAGGACCGACCCCGATGCCGGTTCCAAAGGTATCTCGTTGTTTCTGGTCGAGACCAAGAATGCCCGGGGCTATCGCGTCGGCCGCATCCTCGACAAGATCGGGCAGAAGGGGCAGGACACCTGCGAGCTGTTTTTCGACGCCGTGCGCGTGCCGGCGGGGAGCCTGCTGGGCGGTGTCGAAGGCCAGGGCTTCAAGCAACTGATGACCGAACTGCCTTACGAACGTACCCTCCTGGGGGTCATCTCGGCGGCGGCCATCGAGCGTGCGGTGAGCCTCGCCGTCGAATACGCGCAACAGCGCAAGGCCTTCGGCAAACCGCTGATCGAGATGCAAAACACCCGCTTCAAGCTCGCCGAAGCCAAGACCCAAGCGGTGGTGGCCCGCGCCTTCATCGACGACTGCATCCAGCGCATGATCGAAGGCGACATGGACACCGCCACCGCTTCGATGGCCAAGCTGTGGTTGAGCGAAGCCGAAGGCAAGGTGGTCGACGAATGCCTGCAACTGTTCGGCGGCTATGGCTACATGGCCGAATACCCGATCGCCCAAATGTACGTCGATGCCCGCGTGCAGCGCATCTATGGCGGCACCAGCGAGATCATGAAGGAAATCATCGCGCGCTCGCTCTAGTCTTCGCCGGAGCCGAAGCCGCCGCCGCGTCGATGCGGAACAAAATCTAACCCAGGGAAGACAAGAAAATGACCGGACCACTAGCAGGTTTGCGTATCGTCGAAATGGTGGGTCTCGGCCCGGGGCCGTTCTGCGCCATGCTGCTGGCCGACATGGGCGCGGAGGTGATCCGCATCGACCAGAAGCGGACTGCGGCAGCCGACAATCCTTTCCCCATGCTGAATACCCGCTTCGACGTGCTGGCGCGCGGCCGGCGCTCGCTGGCCGCCGATCTGAAGAATCCGGCCGGCAAGGAAATAGTGCTGCGCCTGGTGGAAAAGGCCGACGCCCTGATCGAAGGCTACCGCCCCGGCGTGATGGAGCGCCTCGGACTCGGCCCCGAGGTCTGCCTGCAACGCAATCCCCACCTGGTATTCGGCCGCATGACCGGTTGGGGCCAGCACGGGCCGCTGGCCGCCGCCGCCGGCCACGACCTCAACTACATCGCCCTGAGCGGGGCGCTGAATGCCATCGGCCGCCCCGACTCGCCGCCGCCGCCGCCGCTCAACCTGCTCGGCGATTTCGGCGGCGGCGGCATGATGCTGGCTTTCGGCATCGCCTGCGCCCTGATCGAGGCGCGTAACTCGGGCCAGGGCCAGGTCGTCGATGCCGCCATGACCGACGGCGCCGCCCTGCTCTCGGCGATGATTTATGGCTCCAAGGCTTTCGGCTCGTGGACCAACCGGCGCGGCGCCAACCTGCTCGACGGTGGCGCGCATTTCTACGACAGCTACGCCTGCGCCGACGGCAAGTTCGTGGCGATCGGCGCCATCGAGCCGCGTTTCTACGCCTTGTTGCTGAAGATTTGCGGCATCACCGATCCGGCCTTCAACGCCCAGATGGATCCAGCCAGTTGGCCGGACCTCAAAGCCAAGCTCGCGGCCGTGATCGCCAGCAAGACCCGCGCCGAGTGGTGTACGTTGATGGAAGGCACGGATGCCTGTTTCGCCCCGGTGCTAGACCTCGACGAGGCGCCGGACCATCCGCACAACCAGGCGCGCGAAACTTTCATCGAAATCGAAGGCGTGGTCCAACCCGCGCCGGCGCCGCGCTTCAGCCGCACGCCGCCGCAAGTCGGCCGCCCGCCGGCCGCGGCCGGACAACACACCGACGAGATACTCGCCGACTGGGGACTGACGGCGGACGAGATCAAGGCACTACGCAATTCAGGGGCCTGCTGAGAACCCCGCCAACAATTGTTTTTGACATTTATCAGGAGCAACCCATGCAAGTCGGCGTCACCAAGGAAATCAAGAATCACGAATATCGCGTCGGCCTGACGCCAAACGGTGCGGCCACCCTGGTCCGGCATGGCCATGCCGTCCTGGTCGAGAGCAATGCCGGTGCCGGCGTCGGTTTCAACGACCAGATGTATGTCGATGCCGGAGCGCAAATCGCCTCTAACGCCGACAGCGTATTCGCCGCCGCCGAGATGATCGTCAAGGTCAAGGAACCGCAGCCGGTGGAGTGCCGCAAGCTGCGGCCGGGACAGATCCTGTTCACCTACCTACATCTTGCCCCCGACCCAGAGCAGGCGAAGCTGCTGTTGGCCTCGGACTGCGTCGCCATCGCCTACGAAACCGTTACCGACGACGCTGGTGGTCTGCCCTTGCTCAAGCCGATGTCGGAAGTCGCCGGCCGCATGGCGATCCAGGCCGGGGCGCACGCCCTGGAGAAGTCGCAAGGCGGACTGGGCGTGCTGCTGCCCGGCGTGCCCGGCGTGCCGCCCGCCAAGGTGTTGGTGCTGGGCGGCGGCATCGTCGGCATCAACGCGGCGCGCATGGCCATGGGCCTGGGCGCCCAGGTGACCATCATGGACATCTCCCTGCCGCGCCTGACCCAGATCGACAACGACTTCGGCCCGAAACTGGTCACCGAATATTCGACCCGCGAGCACATCTGTGCTCGCCTGCCGGAGAGCGACCTGGTCATCGGCGGCGTGCTGATACCGGGCGCGGCGGCGCCGAAACTGGTGACGCGCGACATGCTCAAGCTGATGCGACCGGGCTCGGTGATCGTCGATGTGGCCATCGACCAGGGCGGCTGCGTCGAAACCAGCCACGCCACCACGCACCAGTCGCCCACCTATGTGGTCGATGGCGTCGTTCATTATTGCGTCGCCAACATGCCCGGCGGGGTGGCGCGCACCTCGACCCAGGCACTCACCAACGCC
Source organism: Sterolibacterium sp. (assembly GCA_041665185.1). GTDB lineage: Bacteria > Pseudomonadota > Gammaproteobacteria > Burkholderiales > Rhodocyclaceae > JACRAR01. The sequence continues at coordinate 1,190 of JBAYJH010000037.1, read as the reverse complement.
ACCCTGCCCTTCGTCCTGCAACTGGCCGAGCGCGGCTACCGCCAGGCGCTTGAGGAAAACCGGCATCTGCGCAACGGCCTGAACATCCATCGCGGCAAGGTGGCCCATGCCGCGGTGGCCGGCGCGCTCGGCTACGAGTATTCGCCTCTGTGAGCGTCGCGGCGACGACCACTCTCGCCGCGCTGCGGACTCGTCACCCCCTGCTGTGGCTCAACCCGGACCTCGGCCGCGCCGCCGACGTTCTATCGGGATTATCCGCAAGCCACGGCCTGGGGATGGCCGACATCATCGCCGCCGATGGCCTGCTGCGGCGCTGGAGCGAAGCGCTGGCCACACTGTTCCCGGAACTCGTCGCGACACAGGGAGTGATCGAGTCGCCGCTGCTGACCATGGCTGCGCCCTGGGCGCTCCCCGGCTCCTCCCCGCAGGGTCGCCTGCTGATCAAGGCGGACCACAGCCTGCCGGTGGCGGGATCGATCAAGGCCAGGGGCGGAATTTTCGAGGTGTTGACCCATGCGGAGAACCTCGCCCGCAAGCATGGCCTGCCGGGAGCCGGCGAAAATCCTTTGAGCTTGCTGCAACCGGCGGCCCGCGAAGTGTTCGCCCGCCACCTGGTGTCGGTCGGCAGCACCGGCAATCTGGGACTCAGCATCGGCATCATGGCGGCGGCACTGGGTTTTCGCGCCGAAGTACATATGTCGCACGATGCCAAGGAATGGAAGAAGGCCCGGCTGCGCATGCGCGGAGTTGATGTCGTCGAACACCGCGGCGATTACGCCGCCGCCGTGGCCGCCGGACGCGAGGCGGCGAGCCGCTCATCGACCGCCTATTTCGTCGACGACGAAGATTCGACCAGCCTGTTCCTCGGCTATGCGGTCGCCGCCCTACGCCTCAAGGAGCAACTCGCCGCGGCGGGCATCGCGGTGGATGCCGCGCACCCGTTGTTCGTCTATCTGCCCTGCGGCGTCGGCGGCGCGCCGGGCGGCATCACCTTCGGCTTGAAGCACCTGTTCGGCGACGCGGTGCACTGCTTTTTCGCCGAACCCTGCGCCTCACCGGCGATGCTGGTGCGCATGCTTTCCGGCGACCAGCCGCAGTCGGTCTATGACGTGGGGCTGGACAATGTGACTGAGGCCGACGGGCTGGCCGTGGCAAAGGCCTCGGAACTGGTCTATACCCTCGTCAAGTCG
>JBAYJH010000036.1:0-25298 GCA_041665185.1 Sterolibacterium sp. | reverse complement strand
TACCGATTACATCAATACCATCCCGGTCGATCAGCAGATCGCCGCGCCCGGCGATTACGCCATAGAAAACAAGATCCGCGCCTATGTGCGCTGGAATGCACTGGCCATGGTGCTGCGCGCCAACCGCGACGACTCGGGACTGGGCGGCCATATCGCCAGCTTCGCTTCGGCCGCGACGCTGTTCGATGTCGCCTTCAACCATTTTTGGCACGCGCCGAGCGAACAGCACGGCGGCGACCTGATTTTCATGCAGGGGCATTCGGCCCCAGGGGTGTATGCGCGCGCCTTCATGCTTGGGCGCCTCAGCGAGGCACAGCTCGATGGTTTCCGCCGCGACGTGGATGGCAAGGGATTGACCTCCTATCCTCACCCCTGGCTGATGCCGGACTTCTGGCAATTCCCTACCGTGTCGATGGGGCTCGGCCCCTTGCAGGCGATCTACCAGGCGCGCTTCATGAAGTACATGCAGGATCGCGGCCATATCAAGGCCGAGGGCCGCAAGGTGTGGGCCTTCATGGGCGACGGCGAGATGGACGAGCCGGAATCGATGGGCGCCATCGGCATGGCCGGGCGCGAGAAGCTCGACAACCTGGTGTTCGTGGTCAACTGCAACCTGCAGCGTCTCGACGGCCCGGTGCGCGGCAACGGCAAAATCATCCAGGAGCTCGAATCGGATTTCCGCGGCGCCGGCTGGAATGTCATCAAGGTGATCTGGGGCGGCTACTGGGACAGTCTGCTGGCCAAGGACAAGCACGGGTTGTTGCGCAAACGGATGGCGGAATGCGTCGACGGCGATTATCAGACCTTCAAGTCCAAGGACGGCGCCTATGTGCGCGAGTATTTCTTCAACACCCCGGAACTTAAGGCGATGGTCGCCAACTGGTCGGACGACGACATCTGGGCGCTCAATCGCGGCGGCCACGATCCACACAAGATGTACGCGGCTTACCACGCCGCCGTGAATCATCCGGGACAACCGACGGTGATCCTGGCCAAGACCATCAAGGGTTACGGCATGGGCGATTCCGGCCAGGCGCAGAACATCACTCACCAGCAGAAGAAGATGGGTACCGTGTCGATCAAGGCCTTCCGCGACCGCTTCAAGCTGCCGATCACGGACGAGGAGCTGGAGCAACTGCCTTACCTGAAATTCGCCGAGGGGTCGCCTGAACTGGCCTACATGAACAACTGCCGCCAGGCGCTGGGCGGTTACCTGCCGAGCCGGAGGCAGCGCGTCTCCCCATTGCCGGTGCCCGCACTGTCGGCTTTCGATGCCCTCTTGAAGGCTTCCGGCGAGGGTCGCGAGTTCTCCACCACCATGGCCTTCGTGCGCATCCTCAACATCCTGGTCAAGGACAAGGAACTGGGCAAGCGCATTGTGCCCATCGTGCCCGACGAATCGCGCACCTTCGGCATGGAGGGGATGTTCCGCCAGCTCGGCATCTGGAACCAGCTCGGCCAGTTGTATACCCCGCAGGACGCCGACCAGTTGATGTTCTACAAGGAGACCAAGACCGGCCAGATTTTGCAGGAAGGCATCAACGAGGCCGGCGCCATGGCCGACTGGATCGCGGCAGCCACCGCCTATTCGACCCACGGCGTGCAGATGATCCCGGTGTATATCTGCTACTCGATGTTCGGCATGCAGCGCACCATGGACCTCGTCTGGGCTGCCGGCGACCAGCGCGCGCGCGGCTTCCTGGTCGGCGGCACGGCCGGGCGCACCACCCTCAACGGCGAAGGCTTGCAGCACGAGGACGGCCATTCGCATGTGCTTGCATCCACGGTGCCCAACTGCGTTTCCTATGACCCGAGCTTCGGCTACGAACTGGCGGTGATCGTCCAGGACGGTCTGCGGCGCATGGTGGCCGAGCAACAGGACGTGTTCTATTACCTGACGGTGATGAACGAGAACTACGAGCACCCGGCCATGCCGGCGGGAGTGGAGCAGGACATCCTCAAGGGCATGTATCTGTTCCGCAAGGGCGCAGCCAGCAATGCGCCGCGCGTGCAACTGCTCGGCTCGGGGACCATTTTTCGCGAGGCCGTCGCCGCCGCCGAGCTGCTACGATCGGACTGGGGCGTCGAAGCGGATCTGTGGTCCTGCCCCAGCTTCACCGAACTGGCCCGCGACGGCCAGGACTGCGCGCGCTGGAACCTGCTCCATCCGGACGAGAAGCCGCGCGTCAGCCACGTCGAAAACTGTCTCAAGGACACTCGTGGTCCGGTGATCGCCTCCAGCGATTACATCCGCGTGTTCGCCGAGCAGATCCACCCGTATGTGCCGCGGCGGTTCACGGTGCTGGGAACGGACGGTTTCGGCCGCTCCGACACGCGCGAACAACTGCGCCATTTCTTCGAAGTCGACCGCCACTGGATCACGCTCAGCGCGTTGCGCGCCCTGGCCGACGAAGGGCAGATCGACGCACAGAAGGCCGCCGAGGCCATCGTCAAATACAGCCTCGATCCGAACAAACCCAATCCGCTGAAGGTGTAATCATGGCGCAATCCGTATCCAAACTCGTCGAGGTCAAGGTTCCCGACATCGGCGATTTCAAGGACGTGCCGGTGATCGAAGTGCTGGTCAAGCCGGGCGATACCATCCAGGCTGAAACCGCTCTGCTGACCCTGGAGTCCGACAAGGCGACCATGGAAGTACCGTCGCCCCTCGCCGGCGTGGTCAGGGAAGTGAAGGTCAAGGTCGGCGACAAAGTTGCCGAAGGGACGCTGGTGTTGTTGCTGGAGGCGGGCGATGCCGCGGCGGCGGCGCCAGCCACTGCCGCCCCGGCGGCGACGGCCAGTCCTGTTTCGGCGCCAGCCGCCGCCCCGGCCGCCGAGCCTGCGCCTTTGCCTACCCCGGCACCCGCCAGCGCGCCTGCGCCGACGGCGCCGAGCGGCCTGTTGGCCCACGCCAGTCCGTCGGTACGCCGCTTCGCCCGTGAACTGGGCGTCGACATTGCCCGTGTGCCGGGCAGCGGACCGAAAGGTCGGATTACCCAGCAGGACGTCCAGGCCTATGTCAAAGGCATCATCGGCGGCGCCGCGACGGCTCCCGCGCCATCAACGGGCGGCGGCGCAGGGCTCGATCTATTGCCCTGGCCGAAAGTGGACTTCGCCAAATTCGGGCCGGTCGAAGCCAAGCCGCTGGCGCGCATCAAGAAGATTTCCGGCGCCAACCTGTGGCGCAACTGGGTGATGATTCCTCACGTCACCCAGTTCGACGAGGCCGACATCACCGATCTCGAGGCTTTCCGCGTGGCGATGAATAAGGACAGCGACAAGACCGGCGTGAAACTCACCATGCTGGCCTTCCTGATCAAGGCCAGCGTCGTCGCGCTGAAGAAGTTTCCCGAATTCAACGCTTCGCTCGACGGCGACAACCTGATCCTCAAGCAATATTTCCACATCGGCTTCGCCGCCGACACGCCCAATGGCCTGGTGGTGCCGGTGATTCGCGACGCCGACCGCAAGGGCATCAACGACATCGCCCGCGACATGGCGGAACTCTCCAGGAGGGCGCGCGACGGCAAGCTCGGCCCGGCCGAAATGCAGGGCGGCTGCTTCTCCATTTCCAGCCTCGGCGGCATCGGTGGCACGGCCTTCACGCCCATCATCAACGCGCCGGAAGTGGCCATCCTCGGCGTGTCGAAGAGCGAGCTCAAGCCCCAGTGGGACGGCAAGCAGTTCGTGCCGCGCCTGAAATTGCCACTGTCGCTGTCCTATGACCACCGCGTCATCGACGGCGCCACCGCCGCGCGCTTCACCAGCTTCCTCGGCCAACTGCTGGCCGACATGCGAAGGTCCATGTTATGAGCAACGTGATCGAAGTGAGCGTGCCGGACATCGGCGATTTCCACGATGTGCCGGTGATCGAAGTGCTGGTCAAGCCGGGCGATGTCATCGAGGCGGAGACCGCCCTCTTGACTCTGGAATCTGACAAGGCGACGATGGAAGTGCCGTCGCCGGCGGCCGGGCTCGTCAAGGAAGTGAGGGTCAAGGTCGGCGACAAGGTGTCCAAGGGCACGCTGGTGCTGTTGCTGGAGACAGGGGCCGCCGCTTCCTCCCCAGCCCCGGCGCCCGAAAAGGAAGCGGCGAGCGTTCCTCAGCACTCTCCCTCTCCCCTCGCGGGACAAGCAGTGACTCGCGGCGGAATCATGCCGCCTAGTCAATGCTTGGAAGAATCATCAGAGGGCCGGGGTGAGGGGGCGAAAGCCGATAGTGAGGGGCCGAAAGCCGACATCGAATGCGAAATGCTCGTCCTCGGCGCCGGTCCGGGGGGTTACTCGGCGGCGTTCCGTAGCGCCGACCTGGGCATGAAGACCGTGCTGGTCGAACGTTATGCGACCCTCGGCGGCGTCTGCCTGAACGTCGGCTGCATACCCTCGAAAGCCCTGCTGCACGTGGCCAGCGTCATGGAAGAGGCGCAGCACATGGCCGATCTCGGCGTGTCCTTCGCCACGCCCAAGCTGGACATCGACAAGCTGCGCGCCCACAAGGCGAAAGTCGTCGGCAAGCTCACCGGCGGCCTCACCGGCATGGCCAAGGCACGCAAGGTGGAGGTGGTGCGTGGCTACGGCCATTTCCTCGACCCGCATCACCTGGAAGTCGAAGCCACGACGGGCACGGCGCAGGACAAGACTGGCGCCAAGCAGGTGATCCGCTTCCGGAAATGCATCATCGCCGCCGGCAGCGCGGCTATGCACCTGCCCTTCATCCCCAAGGATCCGCGCATCGTCGATTCGACCGGCGCGCTGGAACTGCGCGGCATTCCGAAACGCATGCTGGTCATCGGTGGCGGCATCATCGGCCTGGAAATGGCTACGGTGTATTCGACGCTCGGCAGCCGCGTCGAAGTCGTCGAAATGCTCGACGGCCTGATGCAGGGGCCGGACCGCGATCTCGTCAAGGTCTGGGAAAAGCACAACGTTCAACGCTTCGACAAGCTCATGCTGAAGACCAAGACCGTTTCCGTCGAGGCCAAAAAGGATGGCCTGTGGGTCGAGTTCGAGGGCGAGCAGGCACCCGCCGAGGTGCAGCGCTACGACATGATTCTCCAGTCTGCCGGGCGCAACCCCAACGGCAAGAAGATCGGCGCCGAGCTGGCCGGCGTGGCGGTCAACGAGCGCGGTTTCATTCCCGTCGACTCGCAGATGCGGACCAACGTGCCGCACATCCATGCCATCGGCGACATCGTCGGCCAGCCGATGCTGGCGCACAAGGCCGTGCATGAAGCCCACGTCGCTGCCGAGGCTGCGGCCGGCCAGAAGAGTCATTTCGACGCCACGGTGATTCCCGGCGTCGCCTACACCCACCCCGAAGTCGCCTGGGTGGGACTCGGTGAGGATGAGGCGAAGAAGACCGGACGCAAGGTCAGCGCGGCAAAGTTCCCCTGGGCCGCCTCCGGCCGCGCCATCGCCAACGGCGCCGAGTACGGCTTCACCAAGCTGGTGTTCGACGAGGAGACGCAGCGCCTGGTCGGCGGCAGCATGGTCGGCCCCAATGCCGGCGACATGATCGGCGAAATCGCCCTGGCCATCGAAATGGGCTGCGATGCGGTGGATATCGGCAAGACCATCCACCCGCACCCGACCCTGGGCGAGAGCATCGGCATGGCGGCGGAAGTGGCGCACGGGATGTGTACCGATTTGCCGCCGCTGAGAAGGAAATAGCGGCTATCCGGGTTCTTGATTGACACACAAGTGGCACGGTGCAACTCGAAAACAAGGGAGTCCGCGGTGGTTCGGCAAGATGATTTTGTCGGTGGCAATCGGCTAGTTCTGCCGCTCGACCAAGGCTGCCAATTTGCATGGATTGGAGTGAGTTGGGCGCCGGCAAACGGTGCCTGTGGGCAATGAAAACTCGCTTGCGTGCATCGATATCGACGGCTATATATGTCCCATATATTGAACATGTGGAGAGTCAAAATGCGAGTTGTTAATTTCTCGGAGGCCCGCAATAACTTGAAGCGAGTGATTGATCAGGTCGTGTCAGACGCCGATGTGGCGGTAATTGCCCGACGGGACGCACCGGATGCAGTCGTGATGTCGCTCGATACATATAACAGCATGATGGAGACGGTGCATCTGCTGAAGGTTCCGGCCAATGCGGCGCATCTGGCTCGGTCCATTGATCAGTTTCGCAAGGGCAAGGTGAAGACGCGAGGCCTCGTTGAAGCTTGAGCGATTGCTCTGGACCGTTGCCGCCTGGGAGGATTACCTGTGGTGGCAGGGGCAGGATCGCAAAACCCTGAAGCGCGTTAACCTGTTGATCGGGGATACATTACGTCAGCCGTTTGAGGGTATTGGTAAGCCCGAGCCCTTGCGCGAGAACCTTTCCGGTTTCTGGTCAAGGCGCATCGATGACACCCACCGGCTCGTTTACGTGGTTTCCGAGGGCGACCTGGTGATTATTGCCTGTCGCTACCAATACGAATAGAGCCAGCGGCAGTTTAGGGACCAGTGAGCAATTTCTGGGGCGACCGCCAATTGCGGGAACCGGCCAACTCCGGACATTAACGAATCTTCCTCAAAGCGGCCGTTCTTGCGCCTTCATTTCTATCGATCCGTTCATTTCACAGCCAGAACGGATGTAGAAGGGCAGCGAACTTTCGGCAATTCGCGCCTTCTCGACTATCGGTTTATAGGTATATCTATTTGCCATTACGCGTCTTATCATCCGCTACTGATTTGATGGCGATATGGCGACTCGGTACCTAGTGACTTTATCGGATCCGGTTATTCAGATGGGATTCGCGATCCTAACGGTGCCGGGCGGGTGTCCGCCGGAGAACAAAATTGATTCCAACTTTTTCAGGGCAGTCACGAAGAGATACATATGTTGAAAACACACCTGAGCCAAAGAATTACCGAGAGCGCCATTCGCGGGCTAACGCTCCTGTTGTTCTTGTCCCTACTTCTACCCGCTGCCGCCAGTGCCTTCCAGGCCAGTGTCATTTCGGCGGGGGGCGCCCACACCATGGCCCTGGCGTCCGATGGCAACTTGTGGGGATGGGGGTTGAACTACGCCGGCCAATTGGGCAACGGGACCACCACCAATCGAGCCACGCCCGTGCTGATCGGCACCGGATTTAGGTCCGTGGCGGCGGGACAGACGCACACGGTGGCGGTGAAGTCCGACGGCAGCCTGTGGGCTTGGGGAGCAAACGATGCGGGCCAACTGGGCTATGCGACTCCTGATACCTGTAAAGATGATCCGTCGGTTTATGCTTGGTATTACCCGATTCCTCCCTGTTTCCTGGTTCCGGTGCAGATCGGCAGCGGCTACAGCACCGTGGCAGCGGGGAAAAACCACTCCGTGGCCCTGAAGGCCGACGGCAGCTTGTGGGCATGGGGCAACAACGACCGTGGTCAGCTCGGCGATGGCACCACCACCTACCGTGCCGCCCCCGTGCTGATCGGCAGCGGCTATAGCGCAATGGCGGCGGGCAGCTACTTCACGCTAGGGTTGAAGACAGACGGCGGCCTGTGGGCATGGGGGGCAAACAATGGCGGACCGTTGGGTGACGGTACCACGACGGATCGCGCTACGCCCGTGTATATCGGCGGTGGCTACAGCGCCGTGGCGGCGGGATTCGCCCACACCGTTGCCTTGAAGAGCGACGGCAGCCTATGGACGTGGGGGGTCCTTGCTTATGGTATTTATGGGGTAGGAGGTATCGTTCAGACAACGCCAATGCAGATCGGCAGCGACTACCGCGCGGTCGCGGCGGGCAACTACTTCACGCTAGGGTTGAAAACAGACGGCGGCCTGTGGGAAACGGAAATTCAGTTCACTCATACTGTGCCTCTGACGTTGGTCGACAGCGGCTACAGCGCAGTGGCGGCTGGGTCGTATCATGCCGTGGCGCTGAAGCCCGACGGATCCGTTTGGGCGTGGAGGAACAATACCTATGGGCAATTGGGGAACCTGGCTGGCAATCGTCTCGTGCCTGAGCAAGTTGGCGGCGGCTACAGTGCCGTGGCGGCCGGGAGCGAGCATTCGCTCGCATTGAAGGCCGATGGCAGTCTGTGGGCATGGGGCTGGAACCAGTGGAGCGTATTGGGCGACGGTACCACGACGGATCGAGCGACGCCGGTGTACGTCGGCAGTGGTTACAGCGCGGTGACAGCAGGAGGGGATCATACAGTCGCCCTGAAGGCGGACGGCAGCTTGTGGGCTTGGGGGCGGAACGATGTCGGCCAACTGGGCTTCCCGGCTCCCGATATGTGCCTCCAAACGTACCCCTGTTCCTTGATTCCTGTGCAGGTAGGCAGCGGCTACAACGCGGTTGCAGCGGGTAGCCGTTATACGCTCGCCCTGAAGGCCGACGGCAGCTTGTGGGGATGGGGCGACAACTCTCTCGGCCAACTGGGAGACGGTACCACCACGAGTCGCACTACCCCCATACAACTCGGCAGCGGCTACAGTGCCGTGGCGGCCCGGGAAAGTCTGTCAGTTGCCCTGAAGGTCGACGGCAGCTTGTGGGCGTGGGGACTCACCTATGGCGATTTTGCTTATGGTTCTTCCGCCAAGATTAACACCGTGCCCATGCAGATTGGCAGCGGCTACAGCGCCGTAGCGGCGGGAAACGCTTATGCGCTCGCGTTGAAGGCGGACGGCAGCCTGTGGGCTTGGGGGTGGAATTCTCAGGGCGAGTTGGGCGACGGTACCACGACGGGTCGAGCTACGCCGGTGTACATCGGCAGCGGTTACAGCGCAGCGGCCGGGTACGATCATTCACTGGCCCTAAAGGCCGATGGCAGCTTATGGGCTTGGGGATCGAACGACTACGGTGAAATCGGTGACGGCTCGACCAACACGATACGCACCGCGCCCGTGTGGATAGGCAGCGGCTACCGCGCAATGGCGGCGGGCCGGAAGCATACGGTAGCCGTAAGAGATGACGGCAGTTTGTGGACATGGGGATCGTACTATTTTGGGCAACTGGGCAACGGCACTTCCTTCTTGACTCCAGTGCAAGTGCCAGGCCTGAACCTCGGCATCCCCTTCGCCAAGATTGCCGATTGTCTCTTCGATTGGGCGGAGAAGGCTTACCCGTCGCTATTTTCTCCCGCCGCGGCGTCGCAAGTCGCCAGGCCTTACTACTATCGCTATTACTCGGCGACCGACAAGTACCTCGGAATATCCTCGGACGATAGCCATGTCTACTATCTGAGCGACGGCGTATTGATAGACGAAGGAACAGCCTCGCATTGGTACGTTACGGCAGGTTGCCGATGAATGAATCCGGCAAATCCGCCCGTGTCAGTTCGCTGCGAGCTTGGCCCTTCGCTAGCCGCCCAACTTAAACACTGAATGGCTGCATTCGCAATCGTCCGACGACCGCTAAGGGCACATTGGAGCCGGTCGTTAAAGCAAACCAGGATTGCCGCGCCCGTTATTGCACCGCACACCAAGAAATCAATCGCGCCATCCGGATAGCCGAAATAACCAGCATCCGAAGCGTTATCGAAAGAGTGGTTCGGCCAGTCGGGCTTAACTACTTCACTGTTGGCAACGCTTCGGCGGGCCGCACCCGAATAGTCACGTGGATTCGACTTTTACGCCGCCGATACCGCGAGCGTAGCCCAGCAACTTGATGTCGGCCGTAACTAGGCACCTCCGCTCAGCTTGCGCAGTCGCCAGGAGTAGCAAGTCGAAGGGATCGTCGTGGCCTGCCGGAAGGCTGGCAAACGCCACCGCATGGGCATCCGAGATGGAAATAATCGATGCGCCAGCATCGCGCATCTCGTCGCGAAAAATCTGCGGAGACACCGACAACTTCCCGAGCCGATACTTGATCGCGACCTCCCAGACGCTGGCGACGGAAATCATGCAATCGGACGAGGCGATCCGTTCGCGCAGCTTGCGTTTCAGGCGCGCATTGCCGGCGAGCCACCATAGTGCAACATGCGTATCGAGCAGCAGACTCATGTCTCGCCGGCCATCATTCGGGCGACGTCGGCGTCGGCTTCCGGCGTAAAGGCTGAATCGACGTCACCGGCGCTTGCCTTCAAACGCCCCCAGCCTTTCAACCCGACGGGCTTACGAAATGGCACCAGGTGCGCAACGGGCACGCCGTTCTTGGCGATAACGACATCCTCGCCGTCCTGGGCTGCTTGAACCAGTTTTGAAAGCTGGCTCTTGGCTTCGAGCATATTGACTAACATGGAATGTCGCTCCGTGATCTGGTCGCGGCAATTCTAGCCTGCTTGGCCAAGTTAGCCAAGGCGTTGTGCAAGGCTGCCGACAGACCCATCGGCAGACCGCGCAGGGTAAAATCGCCATACTCCACCCAAAGGATCGGCATGACTCAGGATGAACTCAAACAAGCCGTAGCCCGCGCTGCGCTCGACTACGTGGTTGCCAATGTACCCGTGGGCGCCATCGTCGGCGTCGGCACCGGATCGACGGCGAATTTCTTTATCGACGAGCTGGCGGCGATCAAGCATCGCCTGGGCGGCGCGGTGGCGAGTTCCGCGGCCACCCAGAAGCGTCTCGAAGGCCACGGCATCCGCGTGCTCGACCTGAACGACGTCGATCGCCTGCCGGTGTATGTCGACGGCGCCGACGAGATCGACCACGGCCTGGCCATGATCAAGGGCGGCGGCGGGGCGCTGACGCGCGAGAAGATCGTGGCTGCCACGGCGGATGTCTTCGTCTGCATCTGCGACCAGAGCAAACGGGTGCAGACGATGGGGCGCTTCCCCCTGCCGGTCGAGGTGATCCCCATGGCGCGCGCCCGGGTCGCCCGCGAACTCGCCCGCTTCGGCGGCGAGCCGCGCCTGAGAGAGGGATTCGTGACGGATAACGGCAACCTGATCCTGGACGTGCATGGGCTGGCGATCTCCGATCCGGCCGCCTTGGAGAGCGAGCTCGACCATGTGGTCGGGATCGTCACCAACGGGCTGTTCGCCCGGCGTGGCGCCGATCTGCTGCTGTTGGCAGATCCCGCCGGCGTCAAAACCTTCACCCGCCCGGCGGCCTGAATCTTTGCAACAAATCTGTCATCTGGCGCTGTTAGAATCGAAGGTCAAACCGCAATTGCCAGGCAAGGAGCGCAAGCATGAACGAGCATATCGTCAAGCAGTTCGACACTGACCTCGAGAACATCCGCAGCCGGGTGCTACAGATGGGCGGCCTGGTCGAGCAGCAGATCGTCAAGGCCATGGAATGTCTGGCGGAAGGTGAATTGGTCCTGATCGAGCAGACCATCGCCAACGACGACTTGGTCAACCGCCACGAAGTGGAACTCGACGAGGCCTGCACCCACATCATCGCCCGGCGCCAGCCGACCGCGGTCGACCTGCGGATGGTGATGATGGTGGTGAAAACCATCACCGATCTCGAACGCATCGGCGACGAAGCCAAGAAGATCGCCAAGAAGGCGCGGGCCATCCACAGCGCCGATACGCATTTCGTGCCGCGCATCGAGTTGCGCCACGTTGCCGGCCTGGCCGTCGACATGCTGCGCAAGGCGCTGGACGCCTTCGCGCGCATGGACTTGACTGCCGCCGCCCAGGTAGTGCGTCAGGACCAGGAAGTCGACCGCGAGTTCAAGAGCATCATGCGCCAGCTGATTACCTTCATGATGGAAGACCCGCGCACCATCACACGCTGCCTCGACCTGCTGTTCATCGCCAAGTCGATCGAGCGCATCGGCGACCACGCCAAGAACATTTCCGAGTACGTCGTCTATATGGCCAAGGGCCGCGATGTGCGCCACATCGGCCTGGAAGAGATCGAGAAGGAAGTGGCGGGGTAGGGAGACGGTTGCCGGGGCCGCCACTTGCCCCGGTCCGACGTGCAATTACGGCTGGGGCACGAATCCCGAAACGTTGTCGGCGCCTTCGCCGAAGAAATGCTTCTGCATCTGTTCGGCGAGGTAAGCGCGGGCCTTGGCATCGGCCAGGCTCAGGCGGTTCTCGTTGATCAGCATGGTCTGTAACTTGACCCACTGTTGCCAGGCTTCCTTGGAGACGTTCTCGTAGAGGCGTCTGCCGAGCTCGCCCGGCACTGGCGGGAAATCCAGTCCCTCAGCCTCGCGTCCCAATTTGATGCAGTTCACCATGCGCGACATGGAATATTCCTTTCGTTGAATCGGTGCGCGAATTGTAGCGCGATTCGCCATGGCCATAACCTCACCGGCTCGCGGATATCAATCGGTGACCACTTTGGCTAGAATCACCTTAACGGAGGCGCGGGAATCGTTCGCCTGAACACCCGCGGCGTAGCCAAACGCACTGTTAGGGAAGCCACCATGACCAAGCAAGCAAGACAGATCGCCGCCAACGGCACCCATGTCGGTCTGGATGTCGCCTCGCTCAATAAATCCCTGACCAACCACCTGACGTTTACGGTGGGCAAGGACGCCGTTACGGCGACCGAACGCGACTGGTTCTATGCCACCGCCTTCATGACCCGCGACCGCTTGATCGAGCGCTGGATGGATACCATGCGCAGCTACTACAACCGCGACGCCAAGCGGGTGTATTACCTGTCGATGGAATTCCTGATGGGGCGGACCCTGATGAACAGCCTGCACAACCTGGGCTTTGAGCCGGAATGCCAGCAGGCATTGAAATCGCTCGGCATCGACCTGCACAAGATGCGCGAGATCGAGCACGACGCCGCATTGGGCAATGGCGGCCTGGGCCGGTTGGCGGCTTGCTTCCTCGATTCCATGGCCACACTCAGTCTGCCCGGCTACGGTTACGGCATCCGCTATGAATATGGGATGTTTTCGCAGCATATCGAGGACGGCCGGCAGGTCGAGCATCCCGACAACTGGCTGCGCTACGGCAACCCGTGGGAGTTCCCGCGCCCCGAGGTGCTCTACCAGGTCAAGTTCAACGGCCGGGTGGTGCAGTTCTCCGATGAGAAGGGCGTGTTGCGCCATCATTGGGTGGACACCGAAGACGTAATGGCGATGGCCTACGACACGCCCATCCCCGGCTATGCCACCAATACCGTCAACAACATGCGCCTGTGGGCGGCCAAGGCCTCGCGCGATTTCGAGCTGAAGTATTTCAACGAAGGCAACTACATCAAGGCGGTAGAGGACAAGAACGAGTCCGAGAACCTCTCCAAGGTGCTGTATCCGGATGACTCGACGGCGATGGGCCGGGAGTTGCGCCTGCGCCAGCAGTATTTCTTCGTCTGCGCCTCGCTACAGGACATTCTCTACCGCTTCTGCAAGTCGCACGAAGGCTTTGACGCGCTACCGGACAAGGTGGCAATCCAGTTGAACGATACGCATCCGTCCATCGCCGTTCCGGAACTGATGCGTATTCTGGTCGACCTGCACCACCTGGATTGGGACAAGGCCTGGGACATTACCACCCGCACCTTCAGCTACACCAATCACACCCTGATGTCGGAAGCCCTGGAGACCTGGCCGGTGGCCCAGTTCGAATCCCTGTTGCCGAGGCATTTGCAGATCATCTATGAAATCAACCACCGCTTCATGAAGGACGTGATGCACCGGTTTCCCGGCGACAGTGCGATGCTCCAGCGCATGTCGCTCATCGACGAAAGAGGCGGCAGGAAGATACGCATGGCGCATCTGGCCATCGTCGGCAGCCACAAGGTGAATGGCGTCGCGCGCCTCCACAGCGAACTGATGAAGCAAACCATCTTCGCCGACTTTCATCGCTATGCCCCCGACAAGATCATCAACATGACCAATGGCATCACCCCGCGGCGTTGGCTCAACCAGGCCAATCCGCTGCTGTCGGCGCTGATCACGGCGCGCATCGGCAACGGCTGGGTCAAGGATCTCGGGCAGTTGAAGCGCCTGATCCCGCTGGCCGAGGATGCGACGTTTCGCGGCGAGTTCGCCGCCGTCAAACGCGCCAACAAGGAGCATTTCGCGGCATCACTGAAGCACAGGCTGTGCATCGAGATCGACGTGGACTCGCTGTTCGACGTGCACATCAAGCGCATCCACGAATACAAGCGGCAACTGCTCAACCTGTTGCACGTGGTCACCCTCTACAATCGCATCTGCAACAATCGGGCCGAGGACAATGTGCCGCGCACGGTGATCTTTGCCGGCAAGGCCGCGCCCGGCTATGCGATGGCCAAGTTGATCATCAAGTTGATCAACGACGTCGCGGACATCGTCAACAACGACATCCGTGTGCACGGCTTGTTGAAGGTGGTGTTCCTGCCCAACTACGGGGTGACCCTGGCGGAAGACATGATCCCGGCGGCGGACCTGTCCGAGCAGATATCCACCGCGGGGACGGAAGCCTCGGGCACCGGCAACATGAAGCTGGCCCTCAACGGCGCGCTCACCATAGGCACGCTGGACGGCGCCAACGTCGAGATCGCCAATGAGGTCGGCGAGGAGAATATCTTCATTTTCGGACTGACCACCGATGAGGTCGTCAAGCTTCGCGGCGGCGGTTACCGGTCGCTGGACTACTATCACGCCGACGCCGAACTACGCGAAGTGCTCGACATGATTGCTTCGGGCTATTTTTCCCAGGAGGAACCGGACAGGTTCAAGCCGATCGTCGACAACCTGTTGGCGAATGGCGATCATTACCTGCTGCTGGCCGACTATGCGTCCTACATCGCCTGTCAGAAGCGAGTCAAGACGGCTTACTGCGACCGCGACGAATGGGTCAGGAAGGCCATCCTGAACGTCGCCAACATGGGAGAATTTTCCAGCGACCGCACTATCCAGCAGTATGCCGAGCAGATCTGGCATGCCCGGCCGGTGCCGGTTTGATGTCTGAAGTACCAATCAAGAGATGACGAACGGACATATGACATGAAAGCACTTCGCTATCTGGCCGTTGCGGCCTGCTGTATAGCCGTGTCGGGAACGGCAGTCGCGGACGCCGGCAAGACACCGCCGGCCCGTCCCTTCGATTTGCAAGGTCACCGCGGCGCCCGTGGCTTGGCACCGGAGAACACCCTGCCGGCATTCCGCAAGGCGCTCGAACTCAATGTAACCACCATCGAGTGCGACATGGCCATCACCAAGGACGGCGTGGTGGTGATCCACCACGACCTGTGGCTCAACCCGGATACCACCCGCGGGCCGGACGGAAAATGGCTGGAGAAAGGCACGCCGGCGATTCACCACCTGACCTATGCCGAACTTCAGCAATACGACGTCGGTCGCCTCAGACCCGGCTCCGATTACGCGAAGCCTTTTCCAGACCAGGTGCCTGCGGACGGCACGCGTATCCCCAGGCTGGCCGAGCTTTTCGATCTGGTCAGGAAATCCGGCAACACCCGGATCGGTTTCGATTGCGAAACCAAGGTCTCGCCCCTCGACCCCGATGCCACCTTGCCGCCCGAGGAGTTCGCCCGGCGGGTGATCGCCGAGATACGCGAGGGAGGCATGCAGCATCGGCTGATGATCCAGTCCTTCGACTGGCGCACATTGCAGGTGGTGCAGAAGGAGGCGCCGGAGATCCGCACCATGTATCTCTCGTCGCCCAGGACCCTGGCGCCGGGCAAGGATGGCGCGCCTTCGCCGTGGCTCGCCGGTTTCGATCCCGAGCGCCATGGAGGTAGCGTCCCCAAGGCGGTCCACGCGGCCGGCGGCAGGATCTGGGCGCCCAACCAGACCTTCCTGACCCCCGCGATGCTGGCCGAAGCGCGCGCCCTGGGCCTCGTCGTCATCCCCTGGACGGTCAACGATCCGGCCATGATGAACAAGCTGCTCGACATGGGTGTGGATGGCATCATTTCCGACCGTCCCGACCTCGTTCAGCGAGAGATGACGAAGCGCAAGTAATACGCGCCATGGATGTTCCGGCCGAGAATTTGCCGCTTGCCTGGCACGCCGCGACGCCGGTAGCGGTGGCCGAGAATTTGCGGGTCGATCCGGCGCGCGGATTGTCGGCGGACGAGGCGGCGCGGCGGCTGGGTCAGCATGGCGCCAACCGCCTGCCCGAGGCGGCGCGGCGCGGCCTGGCCCGCATGCTGGTCGACCAATTCAACGATTTCATGATCATGGTGTTGATCGCCGCCGCGGTGATCTCCGGAGTGATCGGCGAACCCGGCGATACCATCGCCATCGTGGTCATCGTGCTGCTCAACGCGGTGATCGGCTTCGTCCAGGAGTACCGCGCCGAGCAGGCCATGAATGCACTCCGGAAGATGGCGGCGCCCACCGCCCGCATCCGCCGTGACGGCTTGCAACAGGTGATTGCCGCCGAGTTGCTGGTACCGGGCGACGTGGTGCTGCTGGAGGCGGGCGCCATCGTTCCCTGCGATCTGCGCTTGATCGAAGTCGCCCAACTACAGTTGGCGGAAGCTGTGCTGACCGGCGAATCCCAGGCGGTGGACAAGATCGTCGCCGCCCTGCCAGAAGGCGCGGCGGCTTTGGGCGATCGCCTCAATCTCGCCTACAAGGGCACGCTGGTGACGCGCGGCCGCGGTTGCGGTCTGGCCGTCGCCACCGGCTTGAACAGCGAACTGGGAAAGATCGCCCAGCTCCTCGCCCACGAGGGCGACACCACGACGCCGTTGCAGCGCCGCCTGGCGCGTTTCGGCAACCGGCTGGCCTGGGCGGTGCTGGCGATCTGCCTGGTGATGCTGGTCGCGGGCCTGTTGCGCGGAGAGGCGCCGGTGCTGATGTTTCTCACCGCGGTCAGCCTGGCCGTGGCGGCGATTCCCGAGGCGTTGCCGGCCGTCGTCACCATCTCGCTGGCCCTGGGCGCGCGCCGCATGGTGCGCCAGAACGCCTTGGTGCGCAGGCTGTCGGCGGTGGAGACGCTGGGTTCGGTGACGGTGATCTGCTCGGACAAGACCGGCACCCTGACCGAGAACCGCATGCGTGCCGAATCGTTCTTTGTCGCTGGCAGGGTGCAGCCGCGGCTAACCGACGATGAGCCGGCGCGGCTCCTGGCCCTGGCCCTGGTCCTCAACAATGACGCCGAGCTGGCGATCTCGGGCGCGCACAACGGCGATCCGACCGAGATTGCGTTGCTGGAGGCGGCGGCATCGGTGGGTTTTTCAAAGGCCAGGCTGGGCATGGAGCACGCCCGCGTGGCGGAGATTTCCTTCGATGCCGAGCGCCGGCGCCTGCTCACCGCGCACCGCGTCGGCGATGGCCATGTCGCCTATCTCAAGGGTGCGCCCGAGGCGGTGTTGCCCTTGTGCAGCCTGCAACAGGGCGAGAACGGGTCGGAACTGTTTGCCGCCGAGGACGCCCTGGCGGCCGCCGAAGAGATGGCGGCGGCGGGTTTGCGCGTCCTGGCGGTGGCTTGCCGGCGCGTCGATGCGTTGCCGGAGGAATTGTCGGGTCTTGAGCAGGACATGCTGTTCCTCGGCCTGGTGGGACTGATGGATCCGCCCCGCGCGGAAGCCATGCGGGCCGTGGCGGAATGCAAGAGCGCCGGCATCGTGCCGGTCATGATTACCGGCGATCACCCGGCCACCGCCCGCGCCATAGCGCTGCGCCTGGGGATCGTCGAAGCCGGCGGCGCGGTCATGAGCGGCGCGCAACTGGCGGCGCTCTCCGATGCTGAATTTGCAGCCTGCGTGAAGGATGTGCGGGTGTTTGCGCGCATGGACCCGGCGCAGAAGATACGCATCGTCGAGGCCTTGCAGACGGACGGCGAATTCGTCGCCATGACCGGCGACGGGGTGAACGACGCGCCGGCGCTCCAGCGTGCCGACATCGGCATCGCCATGGGCCGCGGCGGCACCGACGTGGCGCGCGAGGCGGCGCACATGGTGCTGCTCGACGACAACTTCGCCACCATCGTGCATGCGGTGCGCGAGGGACGGCGCATCTTCGACAACATCCGCAAGTTCATCAAGTATGCAATGACCGGCAACTCCGGGGAGATCTGGACCATCTTTCTGGCGCCTTTCCTGGGGTTGCCGATACCTTTGCTGCCGATTCACATTCTCTGGATCAACCTGGTCACCGACGGCCTGCCCGGCCTGGCGCTGGCCAGCGAACCGGCCGAGCGCAACCTCATGCAGCGAGCGCCGCGCCGGCCCGGCGAGAGCGTATTCGCCCACGGCATGTGGCAGCATATCGTTTGGGTGGGTCTCAGCATGGGGGCGGTGTGCCTGCTGCTTCAGGCCTGGGCGATTCAGACCGGCTCCGCGCACTGGCAGACCATGGTGTTCACGGTGTTGACGCTGTCGCAACTGGGGCACGTGCTGGCGATCCGCTCGGAGCGGGAATCGTTCTTTGCCATCGGCGCGGCCAGCAACCCGCAACTGCTGGCGGCGGTGATATTCACCGTCCTGCTGCAACTGGCCACCATATACGTCCCGGCCTTGAACCCGGTGTTCAAGACGGAGGCGCTGACCTTGGCCGAATTGCTGCTGTGCCTGGGGCTCTCCTCGATCGTGTTCTGCGCCGTGGAAATCGAGAAGTGGCTGATTCGGCGTGGCAGGATTTATCGCGAGGCATGATTTCGCTGTTCAGCAGGATGAACGCGGCGTGGCGTTGAAAGGAGTCGCCGCCTTGGCGGAAATAGAAATATAATTGGCACTCAAAAATAATAATGAACTAAATTGCATCACACTCCATGCATGAGCGTGTGAGCGAGCGGAGGAGGATCATGTCGGATACACCCATACCCTACGGGCCGGTTACCATCACGGACGCCTTCGGCCCGGGTGGCTTGGCGCTGTTGAAAATATCCAAAGTGGTGGCCATCGCCGGTGGCCTGGTGTTCGTGGCGTTGGTGGGGATGGAGCTCGTTTCCATCGTCGGCCGCAAGCTGTTCGGTTTTGTCGTCCCCGGCGACGTCGAGGTGTTGCAGATGGGCGCCGCCTTCGCCTCCGCATCCTTCTTCGCCTATTGCCACATGATCCACGGCGACGTCAAAGTGGACTTCTTCACCCACAACATGGCGCCGCGCAAGGCGGCGCTGCTGGATGCCCTGGGTTCGCTGCTGATCGGTTTGTTCGGGGCGCTGATTGCCTGGCGCACCGCCGCAGGAGCGGTATCGCTGAGGGAAGTGCAGGAGACCTCGGCGATCCTGGGCTGGCCGGTGTGGGTCGCGCAGGCGCTGATGGTACCCAGCTTCGTGCTGATGTCCATCGTCGGTTTCTACATGTGCGCCCACCTGCTGCGCCTGGCCGGGGGGAAATTCAAGTGAGCGGTTCCGATATCGGCTTCATCATGTTCGGCATTATGCTGCTGTTGCTGGTGGTACGCATCCCCATCGGCATCGCCATGTTTCTGGTCGGCGGCGGCGGCTATGTCTTTCTGTCCGGCGGCGAATGGATGCCGCTGATCAACTCCCTGAAGAATCTGGCTTATGCCCGGCTGTCGAATTACGACCTGGTGGTGATCCCGCTGTTTCTGCTGATGGGCCAGTTCGCCACCCACGGCGGTTTGAGCAAGGCGCTGTTCCATTGCGTCAGCGCCTTCATCGGACACCGCAAGGGCGGCATCGCCATGGCGGCCATCGGCGCCTGCGCCGGCTTCGGCGCGATCTGCGGTTCCTCGCTGGCCACGGCGGCCACCATGGGCCAGGTGGCGCTGCCCGAACTGCGCCGCTACAACTATTCCGGCTCGCTGGCCACCGGCGCGCTGGCCGCCGGGGGAACGCTGGGCATCATGATTCCTCCCTCGGTGCCGCTGGTAATCTACGCCATCCTGACCCAGGAATCCATCGGCAAGTTGTTCATGGCGGCGGTCCTGCCGGGCATCATCGCCATGCTCGGCTACATGCTGGTGGTACAGATCATCGTCACGCTGAAGCCTTCCGCCGGCCCCGCCGGCCCGCGCGTCGCCTGGCCCGAGCGCCTGCGCAGCCTGCTCCTGGTGTCGCCGGTGCTGCTGGTGTTCGTGGTGGTGATCGTCGGCATCTACGGCGGCTGGGCCAATCCGACCGAGGCGGCGGCCATCGGCGCGGCGGCTTGCGGGTTTCTCGCCGTGGTCACCGGCGGCATGCGCCTTAAAGGCCTGATCGACAGCGCCGCCGGGATGGCTCAGGCCACCGCCATGATCTTCCTGGTGCTGATGGGCGCCGACATGCTCAACACCGCCCTGGCAATTTCGCAGATGCCGGTGGAACTGGCCACCTGGGTGCAGCACAGCGGGCTGTCTCCGCTGCTGGTGATGGCCGTGATCCTGTTGATCTATATCCTGCTCGGCTGCGTGATGGATTCGCTAGCCATGATCCTGCTGACGATTCCGATTTTCTACCCGATCGTGATGGGCCTGGATTATTTCGGCATGCCGGTGGCTGACAAATCGGTGTGGTTCGGTATACTGGCCTTGATGGTAGTGGAGATCGGCTTGGTGCATCCACCGGTGGGCATGAACGTCTACATCATCAACCGGCTGGCCAAGGACGTGCCGCTGAAGGAGACCTTTAAAGGGGTAATGCCATTCCTGCTGTCGGATTTCATCCGCATCACCTTGCTGGTGTTTTTCCCGATTATTTCGCTGTACCTGATCCACACTTTTGAAGCCTGACTACCTGGAGGAGGACAACATGAAATTGCTCAAAGCAAGCAAATTATTTACCGCAGTTGCCATTGCACTTGGAGTTGCTGGCATGGTGAGTGCGCAGGAGGTGACGCTGAAGGTGACGCATTTCCTGCCGCCCAACTCGAACGCGCAGCAGAACCTGATACAGCCGTGGTGCGACAAGATCAACAAGGAATCCGCCGGCAAACTGAAGTGCCAGATCTATCCGGCCATGCAGCTCGGCGGCACGCCGCCGCAGTTATTCGATCAGGTACGCGACGGTGTCGCCGACATCACCTGGACGGTACCGACCTACCAGGCCGGGCGCTTCATCAAGTCCGAGGTGTTCGAGCTGCCGTTCATGGTGGACACCGCGGAGAAAGCCGCCCCGGCGCTCTGGGACTACGTCCAGAAACATTCGCTGGACGAATTCAAGGGAACCAAAGTGCTGTTCATGCACTTGCATGACGGCGCGCAACTGCAATTCGGCACCAAGGCGGTCAAGTCGCTGGAAGACATCAAAGGCCTGAAGATCCGCGCCGCCACCCGGCTCAACGCCAAGATGCTGGCTGCGCTCGGGGCAATTCCGGTGCAGATGCCGGCCCCGGCGGTGCCCGAGTCGATCGCCAAGGGCGTGGTGGACGGCGCCAGCCTGCCGTGGGAGGTGATGACGCCCTTCAAGATGCAGGAGATCACCAAGTTCCACACCGACACAGCACCCGGCCAGCCCAAGATCTCCAACACGATATTCGTGTTCGCGATGAATCAGGCCAAGTACGACGGTCTGCCGGCGGACCTGAAGAAAGTCATCGACCACAACAGCGGCCGTGAAACATCGGTCTGGGCCGGCAAGGTGTTCGACGCCACCACGGTACCGTCGCGCAAGATCGCCCAGGATCGCAAAAACACCTTCATCACCATCAGCGCCGACGAGTACAAGCGCTGGCAGAAGGCCACCGAGAACGTCGACGACGAATGGATCAAGGAGGCGAACGGCCGGGGCGCCAACGGCAAGGCGCTGCTGGAGGAAGCCAGGGCGCTGCTGAAGAAATACCAGTAGGCGTTTCCCGGAGGGTGCGTTGGCACCCGTGGTCCGAGCCGATGCCGCAGCCTGCCTGTGGCATCGGTGCCTTCACGGTTGAGGCGACCGAGTTGGCGCACGCGCGGCCACGCCGGATATCAGATACGGACGAACTGAAGGCAAATCTGCCAGTACCTCGACAATTTCCCATATCCAAAAAAGAGACTCGCCATGGAACCGACGCAATGGCTGACCCTGATCGTCTTCGCGCTGACGATTGTGGCGGTGATCGCCAACGTAATTGACAGCACCCTCGCCGCCCTGATCGGCGTCGCGCTAATGTGCTGGCTCGGCATCATGAGCGAGACCGACGCGTTCAAGTACGTCGACTGGAACGTCATGGCGATCCTCGTCGGTATCTGGATCATCGCCGGCTATTTCGGCAAGACCGGCGTGCCGAGCTGGCTCTCGATACGGGCGCTGAAACTCTCGGGCGGACGGCCGGGTCTGCTGGTGATCATCCTGACCTTTCTGGCGGGTTTCATCTCGATGTTCGTGGACAACGTGGTGACCATCCTCATGATGGCGCCGGTGGCCCTGCCGCTGGCGCGTGCGCTCAAGCTCCCGCTGACGCCGGTGATCCTGATGATCGGATTCGGCGCGAACTTCATGGGTACGGCACTGATCATCGGCGACCTGCCGCCACAGATGCTGCACAGCGTGGCGGGCGCCGAGTTCTTCGATTTCATCTGGCAGTTCGGCCGCCCCTCGTCCTTCCCGATACTGATGGTGACATTCCTGATCACGCTTGGCGCGATGTGGGCCTACGGCTTCCGCGGTTACCGCCGCGTGACCGACCTGGGCAGCCTGGGCATGGAGGCGAAGATACCCAATCCCCTCTTCGCCACGGTCGTCGTGCTGTGGTTCCTCGGCACCGTCGTCGCCATGTCGCTGCGCGAACATATCGGCGTACAGCTCGGCTTCATCGCCATGACCGGGGCAATTTCGCTGGTACTGGTGCTGGCCCTGCTCGGCAACCGCGTGAAGGAGGCGTCGAGTTTCGAGGAGTGCGTGCAGGAACTCGACTGGCGTGCGATCTTTTTCTACATCGCCTTGTTCGCGCTGGTCGGCGGCCTCGAGAAGAGCCATATTCTCGACCTGCTGGCGCATCAGATCAAACCGATCTTCTTGGAGAACTACGCGCTTGGCGCAACGCTTCTGTACTGGGTCACCGTGCCCATCGTCGGCCTCGTCGAGCATGACGCTTACATTCTGACTTTCCTCTACACCATACGGGACATGGCGGCGGACGGCATCGAACCCTGGCCGCTCTACTGGATGCTGCTTTGGTCGGGCACGCTCGGCAGCAATCTGACGGTCGCCGGCGCGCCGGCGCTGTATGTCGCGCTGAGCATGGGCGAGAAGGAGGAAGGGCGCAAAATCTCGTTGCGCGAATTTCTGTCCTGGAGCGTGCCGTTCACCCTGATTTGTGCTTCGACCTGCTATGTGCTCGGCATGCTGATCTGGGTTCTGCCCTACGTCAAGTAAAGGAGATAACATGTATAAACACATCCTGCTGCCGACTGATGGCTCGGCGCTGGCGCGCGAGGCGGTGCGAGCCGGAATCAAGCTGGCCAAAGCGCTTGGCGCGCGGGTAACCGGTTTCTACGCCGCGCCGCCGGCGACTCCACTGGAATTCAAGGGCTTCCTGCCTTCGGGGTACGCCGACCCGGTGGTCCATGCGCGCCTGATCGAGAGGGCGGCCACCCGGCACCTGGCGGTGATCGAGAAGGCCGCCAAGGCGGCGGGGGTGAACTGTAGCCTGGAGCACATCACCGACGACTTCCCCGCGGACGCCATCGTCTTGGCGGCAAAGCGCAACAAATGCGACCTGATCTTCATGGCCTCGCACGGGCACCACGGCTTCACCGCTTCGTTGCTGGGCAGCCAGACGCACAAGGTGCTGGCGCGGTCGAAAGTGGCCGTGCTGATCCACCGTTAGCGAGCGGTGCGCCACAGGGTACCGACGGGAAGGGCCGAGCGTATCGGTCGCGCCTGGGGAAGCCGATCGGGGAGAGGGATTGCCGGCTGCAGCACCGCTGTGAACTCGGGTGTTCGTCAGACGGACGCACTGGCACCTGCCAAGCCGCCGGCATTGCGCGCTGATGAGAAGCTTAGGCATCCAATGCTAGAATCCAGCGGACCAACCCCCGGAGTCGCCATGAAGCCCCTCGTCGTCCTTCGCGCGCTGCCCCTCGTTGTTCTGACGCTGTTCTTCGCCCCGGCCGCCTGGGCGGCCGACGGGCCGGCGCTGGCCGGCATTCCGCTAGATTTCATCCTGTTCGCGGCGACCCTGCTCGGCGTTGCGCTGTTCCACAACTACACGCTGTATGTCGCCTTGGCGGGCCTGGCGAGCATCACCGCATACAAACTGATATTCACCGGTTTCAAGACAGGCGCCGGCCTGGCCGGGTTGGTGGCGCATTTCGGCCACGAGTGGGTGGTGCTGGCCAACCTGTTCTGCCTGCTGATGGGCTTCGCGCTGCTATCGCGCCATTTCGAGAAAAGCCATGTGCCGGTGGTGCTGCCGAAGTACCTGCCGGACGACTGGAAAGGCGGCTTCGTGCTGCTGGTGATGGTGTTCGTGCTTTCCAGTTTTCTCGACAACATCGCCGCGGCCCTGATCGGCGGGGCCATGGCCCACCAGTTGTTCAAGGCCAGGGTGCATGTCGGTTACCTTGCCGGTATCGTCGCGGCTTCCAATGCCGGCGGTTCCGGCAGCGTGGTCGGAGACACCACCACCACCATGATGTGGATCGATGGCGTCAGTCCGCTCAATGTGGCGGACGCCTATGTCGCGGCGGTGGTGGCGCTGTGCATCACGGCCTATTTCGCCGCCAAGCAGCAGCATGCCTATTCGCCCATCATCAAGAACGCCCATCAGCACACCCACGTCGACTGGCCGCGGCTCGGCATCGTGTTGCTGATACTGGTGGCGGCCATGGTGACCAACGTGGTGGTCAATGTGAGCTTCAGCGATCTCGCCGACCTGTTTCCCTTCATCGGCGTTTCGGTCTGGCTGGCGATCCTGGTCAGTTTGCCATTGCGACGCCCGGATTGGGAGGTGATGCCGGAGACGCTCAAGGGCACCATCTTCCTGCTCTCGCTGGTGACTTGCGCGTCGATGATGCCGGTGGAGAAACTTCCGCCGGCTTCGGCACTGGTCGCGCTGGGACTGGGTTTCGTTTCGGCGGTCTTCGACAATATTCCACTGACCGCATTGGCGCTCAAACAGGGCGGTTACGACTGGGGTTTCCTGGCCTATGCGGTCGGCTTCGGCGGTTCGATGATCTGGTTCGGTTCCTCCGCCGGCGTTGCCTTGTCGAACATGTATCCGGAGGCACGCTCGGTGGGCAACTGGCTGAGACACGGCTGGCATGTGGCACTGGCCTACGTGGTCGGCTTCGCGGTGCTTAATTTCACCCTGGGTTGGCATCCCGAAGCGCCGCACAAGAAGCCGGTGGTGGTCCAGGCACAGGTGTCCGGCGTCCACCCCTGAGGTGCGCCGCGCGACGCGATGAACCGGCGCACCTTGGCACTCGGGCTGGCGGTCGCGGCCTATCTGCTGTCGTTCTTCCATCGCGTCGCGCCGGCGGCCATCGCCCAGGATCTGGCGGCCGCCTTTCAGATCGGCGCCGCCGCCCTCGGTTCCCTTGCCGCCACCTACTTCTACATCTATACGCTGATGCAGGTGCCGACCGGCATCCTCGCCGACACCCTGGGACCGCGCAAGATCCTGTTTCTCGGCGGTCTGGTGGCCGGCGCCGGCTCCCTGCTGTTCGGCCTGGCGCCGAGTTTCGAGCT